>CAMZKR010000026.1 GCA_947311335.1 uncultured bacterium | reverse complement strand
TGAAAATACTATTATTCAATATGATAGACATTTAAATAGATTTGCAGAATATTTAGAAGATAAAAATATAAATAATTATAAATTTAATATAAAAAATATAACTCTAAATTTGGCTGAATGATTTAGAAACTATTTATATAAAAGTAATACAAAAAAAAATAAGTATAAAAACAGCTAATGCTTATATGATAACTCTTAGAAGTTTCCTAAAATTTTTAGAAAAAAAATGAAAAAATACATTATCACCAACTTCAATAGATTTAATAAAAGCTGATGCTAGACAAGTAGAGTTTTTAACAAAAGAAGAACTAGAGAGACTGTTTAATAGCCCCGATACAAAAACTATTATAGGAACTAGAGATTTAGCAATAATACAAATGATATATTCAACTTGACTTAGAGTGTCAGAACTAACTTCTCTTAATAAGAAAAATATAGACTTAAAAAGAAAAGAGTTTGCTATAAAATGAAAATGAAGAAAAGTGAGAGTTGTATATTTGACAAGTCACTCAGCAGAACTTATTAAAAATTATCTAGAAAAAAGAAACGATCATTTATCTCCTTTATTTATTAGACACAATATAAAAATAGATAATATTAATATATTAAAAAATGAAAACACAAGATTATCTAGATTTTTCATAACTAATATGATAAAAAAATATAGTATAAAAGCATGAATAATAAAAAATATATCTGCTCATACATTAAGACATTCTTTTGCTACAACTCTACTTAATGCAGGAGCAGATTTAAGAAGTATACAAGAAATGCTATGACATTCTAGTATTACAACAACGCAAGTTTATACTCACGTAACAAATCCAAAGCTAAAAGAAATTCATAAGAAATTTATGATATAATTATATTTAATCTAATAAAGTTATTTATGAAATTAATAATCTGACTTTGAAATCCATGAATTGGATATAAACATACAAGACATAATATATGATTTATGTTTTTAGATTATTTTAAAAGTAAAGAAAATTTCCAAGATTTTAAATATGAATCAAAATTCAAATGAAATATCTCAAATTGATTTTTTAATTGAGAAAAAACAATCCTTTTAAAACCACAAACTTTTATAAATCTAAGCTGAGAATCTATACAAAAAATAGTAAATTTTTATAAATTAAAAAAAGAAGATTTTATTATAATTTATGATGATTTAAATATGGAATTTTGAAAAGTAAGATTTAGAAAATCTTGAAGTGCTGGATGACATAATGGAATAAAAGATATAATTAGATATTTTGATAAAAATTTTAATAGAATTAAAATTTGAATTTGATTAGATAAAAAATATGATGTATCAAATTGGGTTTTATCAAAATTTAAAGAAGAAGAATTAATTGATCTAGAAAATAAAGTATTTTGAAAAGTTTATGAAAGTTTAAAAGAAACCTAACAATTAATATCTCAAACAACTTCTATATATTCTCAATTAATAAATTCTCTTTTATAAGAAAATTTTATTAAGATTTTTAAAAAACAACTATCCTCATTGACATAATTATGTGGCATAATAGTAAAAATTTTAGGTAATTTATAAAAATTTTCCGATTCTTATTTGATATATTAGAAATTATACTATAACAGAGAGTGCTTTATTTATTAATTTATGTTAAAATGAGTATGAACTCTGATTCTAAGCTAGAAGAATCATCAAAATCGCCATCAGTTACTACTTGAGAAACATTTGATACTGATTTCTCTATTCTTTCATGACAAATTTCTATAATTATTGATAATACTTGAAATGAATGAAAATTAATAAGTATATGAAATTATATAACTAGATATTTTAAATATAAAAAAGCTGAAATTAGTTTAATTCTTCTATTTTTTTAATCATCTATGTAAACTAACTTTAGCTGTAATATGACCGAAAATTCATTCTAACCCATTAGTAGTATTTGGATCTATATTATCAAATATTCTCTATTTCAGCCACACATTTTTTACCATTATGCCACATAATTAAATAATATTGACATATATATTATAGTAACTATAATAATACTTAGTTATTTATGTATATTTTATATATGAGGAAAAAATTACTTATATGAACTTTAGTTAGTAGTTTTTTAGCAACATCACCTTCTAATTTTTGATATGAAGAAAAAATCATTGAAGCAGTAAACTCAACAAAATTAAAAATATCAGATTATTTACCTAAAGAAAGTCAAAAATCTAATTCTTATATAAAAGTATCCCCTAATAAAGAAGAATTAGATAAATTATCAAATATAAGTTTATTTCCTAAGGAAGTGCAAAGTCTTTGAATAAAAAGAATATCAAATTGATATTTATGAAATATGGCAACAACATACAACCCAATTCATCCACCTCTTGTAGATACATTATGGGAACATCTAGTTTATTGTGCTTGAACTATGAAGGCTTTTTTTCTTTTTTCATATAGTAATTCAAACAGACCAGAAGCTATTGATAAATATACAAAACAAAAATGAATAGATGCTTGGGAATTACCAAATATATTAATAAAAAAACTTTGATATAAACAAAAATTTAATTTAAAGAAATATTTTAATACAAATAAAATATGAAAAAGAGAGATTATTGATAAAGAAAAAGAAAAATCTTACAATACTATTTTATTATATATTTGAAATTATT
>CAMZKR010000025.1 GCA_947311335.1 uncultured bacterium | reverse complement strand
TAAATATATGTCTTACTAAATCAATTAAGTTTAGTTAAAAAATATCTTATACAATTATTTGTATTTTTTAATAATTTTATATATACTACATAATGTTTAAATGATATTATTTTTTAATTATAAAATATGCTTCGTTTTATGGTTCCATTTTTATTGGTAGTTATTCCGATAATTTCAATATCTATTAATACTGCTTGATGACTTATATTTGCAGTTATTGCAGATTTTATTCTTATTGTTTTATGAGTAAGAATAATTAAACCTAATAGAGTTAGAACAGTTGAATTTCTAGGTAAATTTAATCGTATTCTTAGACCTTGATTTCATCTTATAATACCTATACTTGAAACGACTAGAAATCAAGTAATGTATAGAAAGAATTTTCCAGTAGAAGTAGAATGAGTAACTCATGATAATGTAACTGCTTATATTGGATTAAATGTTATATATTATGTAAAAGATGATAATAAAAATACGAAAGACTGAAATATATTTAAATCTATTTACGAAATAGATGACCCAAAAACTATGATGAGGGCAACTATAGATGAACAATTAAGAGGAATGATCGTTTGATTTACTCATAAAGAAATATTTGCAAAAAGAGAAGAACTTGGTAGTGCTATAGAAGAAAGATTAAGAGAAAAATTATGAACTTTTTGATTTACTCTTGATTCTATCCAAGTAAGAGATGTAAAATTAGATTCTACTGTAATGCATGCTATGAATAAAGTAATAGAAACTCAAAAATTTAAAGAAGCAGCAATGAATGAAGCTGAAGCTAAAAAAATAATGCAAGTAAAAGAAGCTGAGGCTGAAATGGAATCAAAAATTCTTTTAGGTCAAGGTATGGCTGGACAAAGACTTAAAATTGCTGAATGATTTAAAGAATCAATTGATATGATAAAATGAGCTGATAAGTCATTAAATGCAAAATCTATTTTAGATTTTTTACTTGATTCTTCAAGAATTGAAACTCTCTGAAATATTGGTAAAGATTGAAATTCTAAACTAATTTATTTAAATGAAGACTTAGAATGAAAATGAAGAAATAAAGCAGAAAAATTAATTGCTTGAAGTGATATTATAAAATAAACAATTGATTTGTAAAATAAAAAAAGATAATATAATAAATATATTATCTTTTTTTATTTTCATATGAAACAAATTATTTTTAAAGAAGAAATAAGTGAATTAAAAAAACAAATTTTAATAAAATCAATAATATTACAAGTTAAATTAGAAAATTTAAAAATAATAAACTTTATTTTAAATTTAGAAAATATTTTAACTATTAGATTCCCTCTAGTTGATAAAGAATGAAATAAATGTAAAGTAGTAGTTAAAAAATCAAATAAAGAGTTTATTATATATAGATATAATTCTAAATTGAAAAATTATTCTATAAAATGAAGTTTAAACTATAAAACTTATCAAAAAGATTGAATTATAATATATCAAATAGAAGAAATAGAAACAAAAATACAATGAGAATGATTATGAACGTTATTAATAAAAGAATTTCATAAAATGATATGAATATCCCCTTCTTTTGTAGAAGATTGAAGAAAAAAAGAATATCTTAATAAAAATGGGTTTTATGAACAAAATTGATATACAAAAGTAAAAACTGTCCATCTATTAAAAGATGATGATGATGTACTTATTAGATGAAATATTAATGAAATTTTAATTAAAAAATGTTTATCAGAATAATAAAATCATCAATTCAAAAATATTAAAAATAACTAAAAAACAAAATTGAATACTTCCTGATTAGGTTATAAAAATTTTTCTAAATAGTGATGAAATAGAATTTAAAAAAATTATAAAAGTATAACTATTTCTTATGAAGAAAGTAAAGAAAAAAAATGTAAATATGAAAAGAGTTTATCATGGAATATCTATAAAATTAGAAAAAATACTTTAAAAAATATATTTGATTATTTTATTTAGCATAAAACAATATAATTCTATTCTGGTTTCTTATAGTAATATCCTCTTTTTTTTCTTCTTATAGTTTCAATTAACCAATTAAACCAATACTTTGGTGATACTATTAAATCTTGAGCATGAAGTAAACTATAATCATAACCTCAAAATTTTCTTTTAAACTTTGTTACTCATGATATTGGATGAATAGGATTTAAATCAGGAGAAACTCCCCAAAAATTATATATTTTACATCCATCATTTTTAGCTTTTTTTATAGCTTCCCATTGACATAGATAATTTGGTGAAAATTTTTTATTTATTATACTACTAGATGCTATATAATATACACAAACCTTTCAAAATTTAATAGTCATTAAAATAGATTCAACTGTATTATTATAACTAGCTGAAACTGTAGAAATATTATTTCAAAATACTTTATATAAATCAATTATAAAATTTCTAGGAAATTTATGATATCATACTTTCTCTGCATGAGAAAAATGCATTGCAATAAGTGTTTCTATATGATCTTCTTTATTGTCTATTCTTATTTTTACTCACTCTTTTATTGCTCTATTTATATAATATCTATCTTTTTTCTTTATATTTCTTAATAATTCTTCATTTGATTTTGTTAAATCAAGCAAATGAGTATCTTCTGCATGTTCATGCATTGGTGCATTTATAAAACCTAATCTTTTAAAATTTTGTTTATTTTCTCTTGTATTTTTAATTGGAGAATTAAATCTTATAAAATTAGCTTTATTTTCTTTTCAAATAATTTTTATTTTTTTCAAAATATTTTTTAAAACTATAAAAAAATCTTCTACTTTTTTTATAAGTGGGGTATGTGGAGCAAAAAGATAGATTCATCTTTTTGCCTTTTTTATAATAAGTGGTAAAATTCCTACTAATTTATCTTTATTATTAATTCCATATCTTAGTATTTTATTTCCTGATTTTTCTTGAAAATCTGACCATTCCCAAGAAGCTAGAAAGCTATAAAATTCAAATTCATTTTCAAAAATAAAATTATTCCAAATTTCTTTTTCTTGTATTTCTTTTAATTTATACATATTTTTGTATTAAAAATTATTCAAAACTCCAATTACTCTTTTTAAATCATTTTTACTAATCATTTTATGATTTGGAAGAGTCAAAATTCTTTTAGAAATATCTTCTGCAACTAGACAACTTCAAATTTTATATAGAGACTTTTCTAAATCTGTTCAAACAGGGGCTATATTTATCCCTGACCAACTAGTTCAAAAAATAATATTATTTTGTCTACCCTGTTTTATTAAACTATCTTTTTCTTCTTCACTTTGTAATAAAATTGAAAATCTAAATCAATTATAATCTTTTAAATTTTTAAAAATCATTTTTATTTTTGAATTTTTAATATTTTCTAAATAATAGTTAGTATTTTGCAGTCTAATTTTATTATATTCTTCTAATTTCTCTAATTCTTTTAAAGCTAAATAAGCTAAAGCATTAGG
>CAMZKR010000024.1 GCA_947311335.1 uncultured bacterium | reverse complement strand
CTATATTAAATTTGGCAATAACATCATGGCGACTAGCATCCTCATGTATTGCTCTGTATCCCTCTTTTATTGCCTCTTCTACTATTTCTTCTATTTTATCTAAATATTCTATATTAACATCTTGTCATTTATATGCTTTATATCATAAATATATACTTATTCATAAATATAAAGTAGTTAACAATGCTGATAAATTATCTAAACCTAAAATAACAGAAACAACGAATCTAATTATTAAATATACAATAAGTAAACCAACTCAATATTTAATATGTTTTATAAATTGTTTTGTTTTACCATCTTCGGCAAAAAATAAAATAACTGCAACTAAAGGAATATAACATAAAGCAAACTTAAACTTTTCACTATTTGTAAAGTTCTCATTATCCATAATAAGTATTTTAATATATAATTTATAAAAATATTATATATAATATTTATCTATTTATTTAATTTAACCTCTTTTTTATCTACAACTACTTTTTTATCTACAACTTTAATATCAATTTTTTTCTTATCTTTAATAATAGTTTTAGTAGTTTTTTTAATATCAATTGCTTTTTCTCAAGAAATTTTTCTTTGAATTTGCTTTTTTATTATTGTTTTTGATTTTGGTTTAATTCAAACTTTAAAACTATTTCTTATAGTATTAACTATATATTCAATTGACTTAACAGCATTTGTATTTGCAGGAATTAAATAATCAATTGTATCTATATTTCAATTTGTATTTAAAATAGCAAAAGTAGTTATTCCCAAAGTATTTGCTTCTTTTACAGATTGTTTTTCATATATTCAATCAACAACAAATAAAATATCTGGCATCCTTTTCATTTCTTTTAATCATTTAAATGCTTTATCTAATTTTTCTAATTCAAGCATTTTTGAGGCTTTTTCTTTTTTTGTTAATACTTCAAATACTCAAGTTTCAGAATCTTTTAATAATTTTATATATGTATTAATTCTTTTTCTTATTGTTTTAAAATTTGTTAAAAGACCTGGTACCCATTTCTCACAAACATAATAATTACCAGTATCTTTAGCTAATTTCATAAAAGCATCTCTTCATTGAAGTTTTGTAGAAACAAACAAAATCTTTTTTCATTCTCAAGTTAATTTTGATATTTCTTTTTTTATTTCTTCTATTTTTTCAATTGTTTTTACTAAATTAACAATATGAACTCAATTTGTTGACCCATATATATACGATTTCATTTTAGGACTCCAATA
This sequence comes from uncultured bacterium, assembly GCA_947311335.1. Lineage (GTDB taxonomy): Bacteria > Patescibacteriota > Gracilibacteria > BD1-5 > UBA6164 > UBA6489. The sequence goes on along the minus strand of CAMZKR010000024.1, from coordinate 4,193 downwards.
ATTACTTTTATTTCAAATATGTAATAAATTATCAAACATTTCTTTTAATAAAACTTTTTTTTCCATTTTGTCTTAATTATAAATATAAATCAAGATAATCCTTATTTAAAATAAAAAAGGTAATCTTTATGAAATATATCTGCTTCTTTATTCAGAATTCACAAATATATTTTCTTAATTAAAATAATATTATTTATTTTTATTTTTTTATAGTTGTTTTTTTTGCAACTTCAGCATCAATTTTATCTTCTTCTGATACTTTAGATTTTTCTATAATTTTTTTTGTATTTTCTACTACATCTCATTTTGGTGCTTTTTGTAATGCTTTTAATGATAATCCTATTCTTTTCTTTTTTGGTTCAAAGTTTATAATTTTAGCACTTACTTCTTCTCATACTTTTACAAAATCTCTAATATCTTTAACTACTCAATGACTTATTTCCGATAAATGTATTAATCATTGAATTCATCATTGTAAATCCATAAATACTCAAAATTTTGCTATTCTAGAAATAGGAGCTTTAATAACATCATTTAATTTACATTTTCTAGATAAAACATCCCAAGGATTTTCTTTTAATCTTTTTATAGATAAAGATATTTTTTCTGTATCAAGACCTATAACTTTTACTTTTACTTTCATTCATACTTTAGCAAATTTTGAAGGATCGCTAACATGTCCCCAATCAATTTCAGAAACATGAACTAATCATTCTAATCCATTAAATGTAACAAAAAGACCATAAGAAAGTATTCAACTTACTACTCATTCTACTATATCTCATTCTTTTAATTTCTCAAGTGCTTTACCTCTTTCTTCTTGTATTGCTGCTTTTTCTGAAAAAATTATCTTTTTTCCTCATTCATCTACATTTATTACTCTTACCTTAAATGGTTGTCAAATAAGAGAATTTAAATGTTCTAATATTTTTGCGGGATCAGCTCACTCAACTCTTGGATAATGAATAGGAGTTAATTGAGATACAGGAATAAAACCTTTTAATCAGTCAATATCAACAAGTAAACCTCATTTATTTGCTTCAATTGGTTTAACTGTAATAATTTTCTCTGATTTAAAATATTTTCATAAATTAGTAAGACTTTTAATTTGATTAGCTTTTTTTAATGATAATATTAAAAGTCACCTTTCTATACTATCTCATAACACCATAACATCTATTACTTGTCATGATTCAAGTTCATTTAAATCAACTGTATTACCTAATTCTTTATTAACAACAAGTCATGTAAATTGATTATTTACATTTACAACTATATTTTTCTTTTCTATTTTAATAATAGTTCAAGAAATTACTTCTCCATCTTTTGGATACTTTATCTCAGGAGAATCTTTAAACAACTCTTCAAACAGAGCTAAGTCTTTATCTTCTGCCATTATAGCATTAAATTAAAAAATAAAATAGTGAGGATCTTTCCATTTTAAATATTTTTCACAAGGCTTTTGTATATATTTAAAAAACGAGATTCTCTTTTTTTAAATTATGAAATAAAAATTTTAAAATTTTTATTTACTTTATGGGGTGCCCGAAGGGGTTCGAACCCTCGACCTCCAGAGTCACAACCTGGCATTCTAACCAACTGAACTACGGGCACCATAAAAAAATAATCTCCTTTCAAAAAGAAGTGTAAGGAGTATATAAAAAAAAGCTTATAAGTCAAAAGAAAAAGATGACTTTATTTCACTATTCAGATGAAATATTATATAATTAATATAATACTAAAATAATATGTTGATTTTTATGGATATTTTTACTCATTTAACTTCTGGTTATTTCCTTAAGAAAAATTTATTAGATAAAAAATCTAAATTTTATTTAGTATTTTTCTTACTTGCTGCACTATCTCCTGATATAGATATAATCTGGAGTTGGAGCAATATAAGTCTGCATAGAGTTATAACTCATAGTCTTTTACTATCCCCTATTTTTACTATTTTTATAAGTGGTATTTTTTACCTTTTTGTTAGAAAAAATAAAAAATTTAAATTTAAAAAAATATATTTCATTAGTCTATCTTGAATTTTAGTTCATATTTTTTTAGACTATATTGTTGTTTGGTGAGTTCCTTTATTTTATCCTTTTTCAGAAAAATACTATTCTCTAAACCTATATACTTATGTTTTAGATCCTTTTTTATTTTTAGTTACTTTTTCTATTATAATTTTCAGTATCTTAAGTTATCACTGAAAAATTGATTTTAATAAGAAAAAAGTAGTTTTTCTTAATTTTTTATTTATCTTTATCTTATTTTTTAGATTTTTAGAATGAAGTTATGCTTGAAGCATAAGTAAACTAGAAAACTATACTAAAGTTCCCTATATTAAAAACATGTCTGATTTAGTATTTTTGTATAGATATAAAATTATAGAAAGAAAAGATGGTTTTTATCATATAAATTATGTAAATATTCTTTCTTCTAAAATTTTTAAACAAAAAATAGTAAAAATCTCAAACAAAAACAATTTATGTGCTAAAATGCATAACTCTTTTCTATTTGAAGAAAGTGATTTAATTTGAGATATAAGATATGCTGATAAACTAAAAGATAGTGATAGTTGTTTTTATTGAGTTAAAGTTAAATAATTACTTTCTAAATAATTTATATAAAATAATATTAAATACTACTTCTTATTTTATCTAAAAGTCTTTTTCTACTTTTTATATTAAAGATATTATAATCTCAATTAAAGTTTACATTTTGTTTAGTATTTATAGAAATTTCTCTAAAAATACTAAACTCTAAAGAGCTTAATATCTTTCTAATTTTATCTAAATTTTGCTCGTTTATTATATCTTTATTTTTATACTTTGAAAATAAAATTTTCCTATAAGCTATTTCTAAATAAACAAAAAATAAATATGGTTTTTTATCTAAAAATTTCTTTTCCAATACCAATAAATACTTTTTAAATTTTTGTGTATCTGTATCTCACTTATACTTTTTTAGATTTTTTATATCATTTCTTATAAAAATAAAATAATATAAAAAAGAAATCGAAATTGCAATAAATAAAGGTGCTAATTTTAAGTAATTCACTTCATATAAAAAATCTATATATCACAAAATATTTTGCATTTCTATTTCTTTAATAAAATTCTAAATCTTTAAAATTTTTTAGTCTAAATAATAATTTCAATCTATCTTATTTGAAATTCATTGCAGTAGTAATGATAAGTGCTAAAATTCCCCAAAATATAATATATAATAAAGATGTAGATAAAATAACTCTAATTACTAATCAAATATTAATAAAATTATCTTTTATTATATTCTTTCAAAGAATAAGAAATGCTAATCCTCAAAGAATACTTCAAATTATATACATAAAAAAAATAGATAACCAGAAATTGTTATATCAAATAGTGATAAAACTTCAAATGAAAAGTCCAATATTAAAAAATATAGTAAATATAAAAGAATATAAAAAAGCCTTTTTATATTCTAAATTCTTTTTTAAATTTTTTACAAGTAATTTTAATGTATATACAAATAAAAGAAAAAAAGTAAAAGAGAAAATAAGTATCATTATTATCCCATTAACTAAGATTTGCTCTAACATAATAAAATTATTAAATAATATTAGTATAATAATACTTATTTTTAAATACAAATCCAGCTTTTTTCTATAATTTTTATAGATATCATCACTCACCTAACTTCTGAATACTTTCTTAAAAAAAAATTTATCAAATAAAAAGTCTAGATTTTGTTTAGTATTTTTTATTAAGAGAGAATTAAAGATTAATTTTATTATTTTTTAAATAAGTAAAAGATTTATTTAATAAACTTATTTTTCAGAATTACTTTATTTCTTTAAATATTTAAACTAGAATGTGTTCAAATTCTTAAAAATTTAATTTTATTCTCTTTAAATAAAATAAATAACCTAATATCTCAAGTAACCTGAAATTCACTTATTCATTTTAACTTTCATTTTAGAGAATGTCTATAGTAGATTGAGTTTATCCTAGAATTGTAAATATCAATAGATACTTCTATTATATTTTTAATTAATTTCTTATTTCCTTGTAATAATTTTATAGAATCTTTTACAAAGTACTTAGATATTTCTAAATTACTTATTTTTTTCATTTTTTTTTAATCTTTAACAGCTATTAGTAATTTTTCTTCTATATTTTTTGATTTTTCAATATAATTAATCTTATTATTAT
>CAMZKR010000023.1 GCA_947311335.1 uncultured bacterium | reverse complement strand
TTTTGTATTTATTTTAATATTTGTTATTTTAAATAAAAATTGATTTTTAGGTTGATGAAAAAAATTAAAAAATAATGAAATTATAGAAAAATTAGAAAAAACTAAAATAAGTACTTGAATTGTTATAAATAATAAAGATACTATAGAAAATAAAATACTTGAAAAAAAAGAAGTAAATAAAGTAAAGAAATATAAAAAGATAAAGGAAATATATGAGTTTAAAAAATATTTAAGCAAATGACATAAATGAAAAGATGTAGAAAAATTACAAGAATTATTAGGTCTTATGTGATATTATAATTTAAATGTAACTTGAATTTATGGAGAAGTAACTAGAATTGCCTTAAAAAATATGCTTATAGAAAAATGTAATTGGCCAAATACTACATTGTGAGTATTTTGAATACAAGCAATGAAATGTTTTAATGATTTAAAAATAGAATATGGAGAAAGAATTAATTAGATATTTAATATTAAGTTTATCACCTGTTATTATTCTTTGAATTTTATTTTATGTTTATTCAAAATATAAAAAGAAAACAAAAATAAAATAATTTATAATTTAATTGTTTTTTATGAATACATTCGTTTGAAATATAACTGTAAATAAGCAATATATATCTTTAGAAAACCTCAATTTTGATTTTATCAAAAACAATTGATGAAATTGAAATATAGTATTATTTATTTTTTGAGAAACTAAATTAAAAACAAGTGATGAACTCTTAAAAATGCTTGAAGAAAAAGTTTGAGGTTTAGAAGATTATGATATATCTATTTCTACTGAAGATAAAATAGAACTTATTCCATTTGATTATGAAGAATGAATATATGAAATTGCTAGTTTTGAATGAGAAAATATTAACTTTGAAGAAATTAGAAATAGATTTATAGAAACTGATATAGTATTTTCAATAAGAGAAGCTGAAAATTCAGAAAAGTTTTGAAATAAAGTAATAAAAGTTGATTTTGTTTATTAAAAAATATTTAATATGAACTTACATGTACATCTTTGAACAAATTTAGAGTATTTTAATATACTAAATAAGTGATTTTTATTATCTCAGGGGAAAAAAGATAGAGAATTAGCTTGATTTTTTATGGAAAATTTTCCATGAGAATTGGCAGAAACTATTAGTCCTCAGTATGAAATTAATTTTATGGCTATAAGAGAACTTAAAAGAAAATTTGGCTCTGAATATTTTAATAAGATAAATGGTATTTATTATTGATCTGATAATTGTGAATATCTGGTTCCTCACAAAAAAGAATTAGAAAAAGCAATAGAAAAATTTAAAGAATTTAATAAAAATTATCCTCCTCATATGGTGAGAAGTTTTACTTTGGTAACTCCATATGTTTGAAATGAGATGCTTAAAAGATTAGAAGAATCACTTAAATATTTAAATGAGCTTAAAATAAAAAACCCGCTTGAAATAGTAATAAATGATTTTGGAACACTTAGGCTTATAAATAAAAAATACACAAATCTAAAACCAATTTTTTGAAGAATTATTCATAAACTTTTAAAAACTCCATTAATTGATACTTATGGTTATAAAGCTCATCCAGCATGAGAATTAATAAAAAATAAATCACAGCAAGAAAAACTAAAACTTAGAGAAGAAATAGTAAAATGGCAGATGAGATTTTATAATAGTGCGGAAGTTAATTTAAAAGAATATCAAAGTTTTTTAAATAAATTTTCTATAAATAGAGTTACTTTAGATTATATGCAAAAGAGGAAAAATCTTTATGATAATTCTAGGTTTCCTAAAGTATGAATAGATTTGTACTATCCTTGGGCAATAATTTTTACATGAAGACTTTGTGATACTGCAGCTATTGAATTAGAAACAAAATGAATGTATGCAACAGATCAAGTTTGTCCTAGAATATGTAATAAATATGACATATTTTATAATATTAGAACTACTTCTTATAAAATGATTCAAAGATGAAATGCTTGATATAGAAGCGAATTAAATCTAGATTTTTTAAAGGATGATTTTATGAAGAACCAGAATAATAGATTAATTTTTTCTCCTTTTATTCCAGTTTAGAATAAAATATAAAAAAAACTTGTAAATGTAATATATTTCATTAATATGACATATATCTCATTTATGAGATATATATTTAATAATTATTTAATAATAATGCAAAGAATTTGCAAAAAAGAAATATAGGTCATAGAGTTGAAAGTAAGTTTTTTAAACCAAATGGTATAAGAGTAGAGAATTTGGATATTAAAGAAGTTGGAGAAGATGAAATTGAAGCTTTAAGATTAGCTCATATAAAAAAACTAAGTATGTTAGAGTGATCTAAAAAAATGTGAGTTTCATCAGCTACATTTAATAGAATATTAAATTCTTGAATTGCAAAAATAGCTGATGCTATTGTAAATTCTAAGGCAATTAAAATAAAATAATTATTAATTTTTATTTTAATAATTTTTATATTATGCCAAATAAAGATTGAACATGACCAAGAGGTCAAGGAAAAATGACCTGAAGAGAAATGTGAGAATGTAAAAATAGTGAAAATAGAGATTTTTCTTCAGAAAGAGATGAATGTAAAAGATTTTGATGACAAAGAAAGTGATCGTGAAGATGAGCATGAAGAAGAAGATGTTGTGAGAAATAAAAGAAAAGAGATATTTTTTTAAATATCTCTTTTCTTTAAGTTAATTAATACTTAATCTTATATTTTGAAAATATGTTTTTTACTTGCTATCAATAATTAAAAAATATACCTTGACAGATATAGATAATACATTATAAATAGTTAAAATAATTTTTAACTATATTTTTATGTCAAAACAAGTAGGTTTTTTGGGGAGATATGTTAATTGAGAGAAAATTCCAACTGAATGATTACATCTTATCTGAACACCTGATACAAAAGAATTAATGAAAAGTGTAAAAGAACAAATTCAAACTTTATTAGATTTACATCATAATAATACTGAAAGTCCAAGTGTTAGAGAAATTATAAGTTCTGAAATAATTACTGATTATAAACAATTTGCTTGTGGGGAATCTATATCTACTTTAGAAAAAAGTGTTAGATGAAAACATGTATATCTTTTTTCTGATCCAAGTTGAGATTATCAACCAATAGAAAAGAAAGTATACACAGAATTAAAGAAATGAATAAAAAATTTAGATTGATGAGAAGATTTACTACAATTGTATGGAGAATCTTTTTTAAATAATAAATTTATACATGATTTATTTTTATTGAGTGCAATAAAAACTCATTGAGCAAAAACGACAAATTCAGTTCAAGCTTGTATTCCTTATGCAAGGCAAGATGATATGACACCAAAGAAAAGACAACCAGCATCTCTTGAATTAATCTGAAAATCAATTTCTGATATAACATGAAAAGATGGTTATTGTATGACAATAGATATACACAATCATTCTGCTGCAAGGGGAGTCTTTTCTAAAACTAATTTTATAAATTATTATACTTGATGGTTTGTAAAAGAATGTATAAAAGATATATGAAATGAAGATGTTATTTTATCTTGAGCTGATCAATGATGAGATAAAAAAATATCAGCAATTGCAAAAGAATTAAAAAAGAAAAATATAATAGTAGTTAAATCTAGGGATTATGCGAAAGATTGAGATATAGAAGATATTAATGTTTATTGAAATATAGAATGAAAGAATGTACTTATACATGATGATATGTTAGATACATGATGAACTATGTGTACTTTACTTAGAGAAATGTTAAAGAAAGAACCTAAATCAGTCAATATTGCAGTAACTCATGGTATGTTTAATTGAAAAGCCATAGAAAAATTAGAAGAAGTTATAAAAGAATCAAATTGAATAATTCAAAAAGTATACGTAACAAATTCTATAAATAAAGAAGAATTACCATCTTTCATAAAAGTAATTAATTGAACAAATCTATTTGCTAATAATATATTAAATATATTTAAATGACTTTGATTAGATAGAAATGATAATAATGATTATAAGAAAGAAGTAATAAATAAGAAAAAAAAGAGTAAAGGTAAGAAGAAAATATAAAGAAAAAAAAGAAGAGAATTAATTCTCTTCTTTTTTTAATTCATTTTTCCATTTAGTTTCTGAATATATTAAATCAAACTTTTTAATTAAATCATCTCAAGAATCAGGAATTACAATATGCCATTTATTTATTATTGCTTCTTTGTTATTTATTAGAGTATCTAATAATATTTTTGTATAATTATTTAAAAAAGTATATTGTTTTAAAAAATGATTTATATAAACAACTTTTACTTTTTTCGAGTTATAGTTTTCTTTTAATTCTACATATTTATTTATATTTTTTATACTTTCTTGACTATTGTATTTTTTTACATCAAAATTCATTTTTGTTTTTAATATTTCAATATTATTTGTAATATTTGTCATTTCCTTTATTAATGATATTCTATAATTATTTAAAATACTTATATTATGTATTGCATTTTTATATCTAAGTTCTAATCATCAAATAATATTTTCGAGAGCATCTTTTCTATTTTTAGAAGTATTAAGTAAAGATTTTATATCTATTTTAACAAAGTTTAAATAATCTTTTATAGCTAACATATTTATTTTAATAAGTTCATTTAAAATAAATTTAGAATCTCAAATTAAACTTCAAATTAATTTAATATCTTTATATGAATTTATTGGAGTATTTTGTCTTTTTTTATATCATATTCATATATTTGTTGTTATTGCTAGAGCAATATTTCATAAATTATTTGAATCAGCACTTTTAAAAACATATTTATTTTCTTCACTTATTAATTTATTATTACTTTTTATATAATTATTAAAATCACCACTTATTAAATTAATTATAATAATAAAACAAGTAGTTATAATAGATATTTTTACTAAAATGTTTATAGATTTTCTATTCATAAATTAGGTTTTTATTTTTCTTTTAATATACTTTTGTTTGTATATTATATATTGTATCATAAAAAACTAAATGAGGAAAATTTTACTAATACTTTTTTTATTTTATAGTAGCACTTTACAAATATTTGCTAATAATGAAGAAATAAAAATTATCACTAGGGAAGAATGGTGAGCAAATGAAAATTATAGATATATAGATTCTTTAGAATGGAAAAATATATTAAAATCTATGAAATCTGAATCAAAAGTAAAATTAACAGAAATTGAAAAAAAAGAAATAAAAAGAGAACAAGAAAAAAATAATATATTAGAAACAAGTTTTTTTAATGATATAAAACTTAAAAGTATTCTTACAGAAGAAAATTGACATAAATTAGCTTGGCCAATTCAAAAAACAGAGAAAATAAAAGCAATAGTAATACACCATACCTATTCAGATTATAAAAATTCTATAATATGACTTAGGTCCATATATAGATATCATTCTATTACTAGAAGATGGGGAGATATTTGATATAATTATATAATATGAAAACAATGAGAGATTTTTGAATGAAGATCTGGTTGAGATTATGTAGTTTGAGCACATGATAAACGGAATAATCGTTCAACAGTATGAATTGCATTAATGTGAAATTTTACAAATAAAGAAATAAATAAAAAGCAATATAATTCATTGAAAAAACTTGTAAAATATTTACTTAATAAATATTCAATAGATTTAAACAACAAAACTTATTATCATAAATCTTGTGATCAAAAAGGATGTGATATACCTTTAATAAGTTATAAATTTGAAGCAATTTCATGACATAGAGATTCATGACATACTGCATGCCCATGAGATAAACTTTATAAACAAATTGATAAAATTAGAAGTGATTTAAAAAAAGATTTTAGATTTAAAAAATTAATTATAAAAGAAAGATTAAAAGAAATAAGTTTAAATATAAATAAAAAAAGATTTTTTAAATGATTAAAATCTATAGATGAATACAAATTGTTTGATCTACTTATAAAAATAGAAGAATCATTATCTAAAGAAACAGATACATATAGATATATAAAAAAGGAACAACTTAGAGATTTAATAATTGAGTATTTTGATGAAAAATATAAAACAATAACAAATATTGATAATATTTATTCTAAAAAAAATAAAGATATAA
>CAMZKR010000022.1 GCA_947311335.1 uncultured bacterium | reverse complement strand
TTTAAAATTAAAATTTCTTTATATTTAATATCAAGAGTATTTAATATATTCTTAATTTGCAGATTTAATTCTTTTTTAGATATATTTTCTGAAATATTTTCATCACTTTCAAGTAATTCTAAAAAATTTATATTTTCATTATCTCACTCTCAAGAATTTATATCAATAATTTGTTTATTTTTATTTTTTTTATAATAATCAATTGTATAATTGTGAGCAATTCTATAAATCCAACTTGAGAAAGAATAATCAGAATTATATGAATTTATATTTGTATAAACTTTTATAAAAATATCTTGTAATAAATTTTCAGCATCTTCATAAGCAATATTTGTAATCCTCAAAATATATTTTAATAACTTTTCTTCATAATTCTCTACTAAACAATAAAATGCATCAGTTTTTCAAGAAGAAACTAATGCTATAATATCTTTATCTGTATGTTTTGAACAATCTATCATATAACTTATATTATTCTATTTTCAAATTAATACAATTTTTAATTCATATTTTTTTCAATAATTTATTTTGAAGTCTAAAAAATATTTTAACTCCTCAAAGCATCAACTGGATCAAGCTTACTAGCCTTATATGCTGGATAATATCCAAAAAATATTCAAACCACTACAGAAAAGCAAAAAGCTAAAAACATTCAAAAATTACTTCTAATAGTAGTCATATCAGCATAATCATTTATTATAGGAATAAGTAATTCTCAAAGAAGTACTCATATAACTCATCACAAAACTGATAAAACTATACTTTCAACTAAAAATTGATTTAATATATCACTTCTTTTTGCTCAAATAGATTTTAGTATTCATATTTCTCTTGTTCTTTCTGCTACTCATGCAAACATTACATTCATAATTCAAATACCAGAAACAACTAAAACAATTATAGCAACCAAAGTCAAAAGCAAATTCATTGTTCTTGCTGATTCTTGAGCTGACAAAACTTTACTTCATTGATCTCTAAGTCTAAAATCATCTGTTTGGCTATCTTTAAGTCTATGAGATTCTCTCAAAACTCTTGATAAATCACTCATAGCTAAATCTATAGAGTTTATATCTCTAGCTAAAACAATAAGTCTTGTAGTTCATGATTTTCATAAAATAGATTCAGCTGTTGAATAAGGTAAGAATACACTATCATCATAACTAACAGGACCTATACTTCATCATGATTTTTTTAATATTCAAATTATTTTTACTTTTTTCCTTCAAATATTTATTGTTTTTCAAATAATATCTCTGTCTCAAGCAAATAAATCATCAACTATAGAACTTCATAAAACAGCTACTTTTTCTCTTTTTTCTACATTTATTTCTGAAATATAATCTCAAGACAACTTTTCTAAATTTGATATTTCAAAAATATCTGGAACAACTCATAAAATACCTACTTGCATAGAATCTGTAGAACTTGAAGCTTGTAATTTTCAATTAACAAATGCTGTAGCATTTTCTACACTTTCTAATTTTGTGATATACTCTATATCTTCAATTCATAATTTTGAAGTAGAACCAGCTGTATTTACAGGCATCACTGCAATAGCTGTAACACTTAGTGTTTTAAATTGTTCTTCTATGTCTTTTTGAGCACCAAGTCAAATAGCTATTACCAAAGAAATAGTTGCAACTCAAATAATAATTCAAAGAGTAGATAAAAATGTTCTTAATTTATTATCATACAAGGACTTTAATGCCATTTTTATAATATCTTTCATTTTTTTATTTTAGTTTATAATTACAATCAACTACTTTTCATTCTTTTAGAAAAATAATTCTATCTGCACTTTTTGCTACTTCTGGTGTATGAGTTACCATAATTATAGTTTTTCATTCTTTTTTTAAAGATTTAATAATTTCCATAACTTCCTCAGTTGTCTTATGATCAAGAGCTCAAGTTGGCTCATCAGCAAGTAAAATTTCAGGATCATTTACTAAACTTCTAGCTATAGAAACTCTTTGCTGTTGTCAACCAGATAATTCTCAAGGTCTATTTCATAGTTTATCAGCTAATCATACTTTTTTTAAAAGTTCAATTCATCTAGAAATTCTTTTTTTTTCTGGCATTTTGTAATAAACTGCAGGTAACATTACATTTTCAAGTGCATTCAATCTAGGCAATAAATTGAATTGTTGAAAAATAAATCACATTTTTCTATTTCTAATAAAAGCTAAAATATCTTCATCTTTTACTTCTGAAATATTATCTCACTCTAAAAAATATTTTCAATCAGTTAATGGATGCAAACAAGCAATTATATTTAAAAGAGTTGATTTTCATCATCAACTCTCTCACATAAGTGCAACAAATTCCCCTTTTTTTACTTCCATATCTATTCACTTTAAAACTTTTATTTCTTCTCCATTATCCAAAAAATATGATTTAAAAACATTTTCTAGTTTTATTATTGTTTCATTATTTTTTTCCATATAAAAATCATTTAATATAAAATTATATTTCCTAATTCCAATCCACTTATTATTTCCACCATTTTTCCATCAGTAAATCATGTAACTACACTCTTCCAAGTTCAGTCTTCAAGCTGAACAGAAGGTTTTCAATCAACAGGTTTTACTGATTCAACTGGAACAAGTTTAATATTTTTTACTTCATTTGTTATATATTCAACATAAGTAGTCATTCATTCTCTTACATCTGAATTTTTCTTTTCAAAAGAAATATCAACCTTATAAGTTACTATTCAATTACTATCAATACTTGATTTTTCACTTATAAAATCTACTTTTCATTCTAGTTTAACTCAATCTAAAGCATCAAATGTTAAATATACTTTTGATCAAGGCTTTATTCTAGAAATATCAAGTTCTTCAACATAACTTTCTACATAAAAATTATCATTATTTATAACTGTAGAAAAATAAGTATCTTTATCTCATCATACAAAAGCTCCTATATTTCAATTTATTTCTACAATTTTACCATCAATAGGACTTTTTAATATTCAATCTTGCAGCTTTTCCTCAGATTCTTTTACTGCTACTCTTGCACTTGCAACATTTGCAAAATAAGGAGCTAATTCAGTTTTAGTTGGTCATGATATTTTTTCATTTAATCAAATCTCAGAAATATTAACTTGTTTCTCTGCTAAACTAATACTTTTTTGTATTTTTTCTTTTACTTTTTCTAAATTAATTCTTGCTTTTTCTAAATTTGACTTAGATATAGCAATTTTTTCTTCTAAACTATTCTTATTAGTAGTTGTAGAATTTCAAAATTTACCTAAAGAAGATTCTGTTACTTTCAATTTAGATTCTAAACTAGAAATTAAATTTTCTTGCATTTTTACTTTTGTATCTAAATTTACTTTTTGTTCAGAAATATTTTGTTTTAAATTTTCAAATCCTTCTAATTCTTTTTTTAGATTTATTATATAATTTTCATATTCTGAAATATAAGAATCAATAGTATTTTGAGTAAAATAAATATTAACAATAGAATTCTTTAATACTTCTAAAGTATTTTCTAAAAGATTTATAACATTATTTATATTTTCTTCTGTTTTATTTATATAATTAACTATTTCTTCTTGAGAGAATTCTTTTGTTTTTATAATATCCCACTCATTTTTAAAATTATTAAATTTATTATTTACTAATCTAAAATCACTAATTATTTTACTTTTTAAAACAGTATCTTTAGTTCATAAATAATCTTCAAAACTATCATTTAAATCTTTATTTTCCTCAGTAACTCACAATAATTTATCTATACTATATAAATATTTATCTATATATGTATTTATAGAATCTATTCCTAAAGTTCAGTCCTTTAATAAATTATTATATTTTTCTGTTTCTTGAATTTTTATTAAATCTAAATTCTTTTTAGTTATTTCTAAATCATTTTTAGTAGAATTAATTGAAAGTTTTAAACTTTCTAAATCAGTATTGTTAAAAGATTCAGAATTATTTTTTTCTTCTAGTAATGCTTCATAGGCTATTTTTGCATTTTCATATTGATTTTGTGCAGAGTTTAATTCATTTTCAAGATTTATTTTTGTATTATCTAAATTTAGTTTACTTGATTCAAATTGCTTTTTAGCAAGCTCTATATCAGTTTTTGAATATTGCTCCTTTTTTAAATTTAAATCAGCAATTGCTTTTTGTAAATTAGCTCTTGCTTTATCTAAAGCTATTTCTAGATAAGTAGTATCTAGTTTTGCTATTTTTTCTCAAGCTTTTACTTCATCTCACTCTTTTTTTAATATTTTTTTTACTATTCAAGAAATAGGAAAGTTTAGATTAAAATCTTCTTTATAAAGAACTTTTCAATCTCAAGATATACTTGTTTTTAGATCTCATTTTTTAACTGTAAAATTTTTTATTTCTTTGATTTCTTCATTTTTATTATTTCATCATAAAAAATATGAATATCAAAAATATACTCATATAAAACTAATTATAGCTATTATAATTAGTTT
>CAMZKR010000021.1 GCA_947311335.1 uncultured bacterium | reverse complement strand
AGGACTGAAAATCCTTGCGTCGGTGGTTCAAATCCGCCTCTTGGCACCATTAAAAGAGAGTAAAATAAAAAAAGATGTATTTTAATACATCTTTTTTTATTTTACTCTCTTTTAAATAACTTATTTTCCTTTCTTAGGTATTCAATAATAATCAAATAAATATTTAGCAATATCTGCAAATATAAATGAAGAAGTTGCTCATCAATAATTACTTACTCTTGGTCTTTCAAGTTTCACAACAATTACAAATTTTGGGTCTTCAATTGGTCAAAATCAAATAAAAGATCAAATAGTTGAGGCTTCTCATTTTTCATATTTTCATTTATAAGCTATTTGTGATGTTCCTGTTTTTCATCAAACATTATATCATTCAACTTTTCAATTTCATGCAACTCAATTATTTATAGAAGAAACGAGCATAGAAGAAATTATTTTTGATGTAGATTTTTTTATAACTCTTCTTACTACTTCTTTTTTATATTCATTTCTTTTTCCATTCCAAAATCTAATAGTTCTAATTACTCTAGGTTTTATATAAAATCATCAATTAACTAATACACTATAAGCAGCTGCCATTTGTAAAGGAGTTACAGTTATTCAAAGTCAATATGAAGATGTAAAAAGTTTTGCCCTAGACCATTTTTCATGAGGTTTTATTTCCGAAAAGACCTCTCATTCTAAAGTTATATTAGTAGGATCCGAAAATCAGAAATCTTTTAAATAATTATATAATATTACTTTTCATACTTTTTGAACAATTTTTATCATTCATACATTACAAGAATAATTAAAAGCATGAGCAAATGTATGATATCAACTACATTTCCTTGAATCATTTTTAATTGTAAATTCATCTATTTTTACTTTTCATTTATCATTATACATGTCATATCTATTTATCTCTCCAGAATCAATTCATATAGCTACAGTAATTGCTTTCATAATACTTCAAGGTTCATAAATAGAGGAAATTGCATCATTTCTATAAACTCATGGACCAAAATCATTTTTATATTTATATTTTACAAGCGCATAGTTTGTTAAATCATTTCTGTTTGCTTCTCTTAAAAATATTTCTTTTGAATCATAATAAAATTTTTGTCATCTTTCATTATCTTCAATAAAAACTGGTATTCAAAGCAAATCTATTTCAGGTTTTGGATATTTAAAATAATTAATTTTTTCTAATTCATAAACATCTCATGGATTATTTAAATCAAAAGTTGGATAATTAGCTAATGCTATAATTTCTCAATTTTGTGGATTCATAATAACAACTGTTCATTTATTTGCTCTATATTTCTTTACTCCATATTCAAGTATTTTTTCAACTTGTTTTTGAACATTCCTATCTATTGTTGTATAAATATCTACTCATTGTCATACAAGTAAATCTCATTTATAACTCATTGAGCCAATTTCTCTTCATAAACTATCTTTTCTTATTTGAACTTGAGCATTTTTTCATTTTAATAAATCATTGAAATATCATTCAATTCAATAATGTCCTATTCATTCACTATCTAAAAATCATATTATTTGTGAAGCATCATCCCTTTCTGGATATAATCTACTTGAATTTGGAGTAAGTATTATAAATCATTTTATAGAATCTTTTACATCTAAAATTCATTGTTTAATTGATTGATTTTCATTTAATATATACTTTTCTATTTCATCTGAAACAGATATTGATAATTTGTTTATAATTGGTATATATCTTAAATCTCTTTTTCTAATTTTATTTTTTATTTCATTTTTATCAATCCCAAGAATATCTGATAAACTACTAGATAATAATTCTTCGTTTAATACTTCTTCAGGATTTATATATAAATTATTTTCTCTCAAATAAATTCATCATAAAAGAAGTTTTGATATATTATTTATTTTTTCATCATCAAGATCTTTAGCAAGTAATACACTTGTAAGTTTTGTTTTTGATAATTTTTTCTTTAATTTTTCTAATATCAATTCTTTTATATATTTTTCATCTAATTTAAAATCTTTAATCTCAAGCTTCCTAAGAAATTTTAAAAGATTATCATAACAAAATTTATCTGTTTTTTGATAACATATTTGTTTATAAACTATATTTCTTAAAAATATTGATAGTTTTCATTTATCTCCCTCTACCATAGGATCAATTGCTAAACTATTTAAATCAACTGATGTTCAAAAAACAGTTCAATTTCAAACAGAAGAATAAATGGTTCATCTTGTTACTGGTAAATCTCTTTCTCAAGTTTGTTGTTTTATAGCTAAATTATTATAAAATTTATAATCAAGTACAGTATAAGAAAAAACTCTTAATATAATAATTAAACAAAAACATAAAAAGAAAGCAACAACAAAATACTCTCTAGGATAACTATCAACAAATATCCTAAATTTATCTTGTAGATATTTAGTCCTCCTATTTATGTTCATTTTATAATCTTTTAATTAAATGTTTAATTTCTTTTGGTATAAGTTCTTTATTATATATTTTTTTTAATTCTTTTTTTATTTCATTTAATTCATTTTTTCATATTTTATTAAAAATTTCTTTCTTATATAATTTTAAAATGTATGGTAATTCTATTTTTGATTTTTTGTATAATTTTATAGAATTATACATAGCTAAAATCATTTCTTTTTTATCTCATACACATTCAAAAGGTTTTATTCCAGAAATTCATAACAATTCATTAAATAAGTTTTCTAAATCTTCTCTATCATATAAATCTTCTCAAAAAATACTTAATAATTCTTTTTTTTCTAAAAATGAACTTAACATAACATATACAAAAACACATTTAGAGCAATTATTACACCAAAAAAACTTTTTCTTAGTTTTTAAAGTTATGCTTTTATTTATTTTAAAATTATTATTACAACTAGAAAATATTTTAAAATATTTTTGTCATAAATTAGAAAATATTTCACTTATTTTATATTCATACATTCATTTTAAAAGTGAAAAATATTTTAATTCACTAGACATATATTTTTTAACATAAATAGAAAAATCTTCTTCAAATTCTAAACTTTTACTATATTGATGATTTATCTCAAGTCATTTCCAAACAGTATTAAGTATATCTGCTGTTTTTTCATTTGATAAAACAATATATTTATAATCATATAAATATGCCACAAAAATTAAATTAAAAGCTATAATTCATGTAATAGGAATATGTCAATTATAATATCATTGTTCATTTAGTTCAAATAATCTTTTTGATAATATTCTTTTTATTACAAAATTATCTACTTTTGCTTTTTTTAATACTCCTTTTTTAATTTCATCAAGCTTTCATAAAACAACTGCTTCAAATTTTATAGAATGTTTTTTTAATAATTCTATAGATACTATACTATCTTTTCATCATCACAAAGGAACTAAAAATTTATCACTGGTTTTAAAATCTATTTTTTTATAAATATCTTTCGATATATTCATAAAATTAAACATCTTTTTTGGTGATATTTCATTTTTATATAAAAATTCACTAAGTCAGTTTTTATAAAACTTTTTCCAAAACTGAATTGCATTTTGATCTAAATATCAAGACTTTATAATAAGTTCTTTTGTAGGGTAAAGTTTATAATAACTTATTCAAAGTGCTAAATGTATATTAAATAAAAAATTATTAAGAACTTCAGTATTTAAATTTTTTCTAAGCTTAAATAAATCGTTTTTAAAATTAATTTTTTCTTCAAAAAAATCTTTTTCATCAAAATTATAAAAAAAACTTGCTGAAAGAGTTTTTTTATCAAATTTAAATTTATCAAAATAAAATCTTCTAAATGGTTTCATACAATTTATAACTATAAAAATATATTTTCTTATTTATCTGAAATATATAATACCTTTTTTTTTTCTTTTTT
>CAMZKR010000020.1 GCA_947311335.1 uncultured bacterium | reverse complement strand
TTTTTTAATTATTTCTTCTGATGAAAATTTATATTTAAGTAATTTATAATTTATTTTATTATATTTTTTAGAATCTACTATAGAGAAACATAAATCATCTAACAAACGTTTATTTTCATATAATCCAAATCTTTCACATAAAAAAGAAAATATATCCAAATATAACAAAGCAATTTTCTTCCTATCTTGCCTATTAAAAGTAAATATATATTCTTTTAATAAAATTATAAATTTATTAAAACTATTTGGTGATTTTGAAAAAATATTTAAATAATAATCTGTAATTATTTTTACATTTTCTTTATTCTTTAAGTTTAATTTTGATAAAAAAGTGATTTGGTCTAAAAAACATCTTTTGTATAATTTTTTATTTTAACTACATTCTTACTACTAAACATTTTATTAAATTGTATTAATAACTAAATAATAATATAAAGATTTATTAGAAATAATCAATAAAACTTTTTTTCTAGGAATTTGATTTTTAAATTAATATCATATAATAAAATTATATTTATCTATAATATATAAATTATAAATTATGTTAAAAAGAATTTGATTATTTTTACTTACCAATATAGCTGTATTAGTTATATTAAATACTGTCATTTTTATATGTGAAAAATTCTTTTGAATAAATATAAGTTGACAATGATCATACTTTTCCATTCTTATTTACTCAGCTATAATTTGATTTACATGATCATTTTTTAGTTTACTTATATCAAAATGGGTAGCAAAAAGAACTTATAAAATAAAAGTAATTAATAAAAAACAAGCTAATGAACAATGAGAAAAAGAATGATATATATATGATTTATTAGAAGATTTAGCTAATAGAGCAGAAATAAAAATACCTGAATTTTGAATATATGAATCTAATGAATCAAATGCTTTTGCAACTTGATTTTCTAAAAATAATTCTTTAGTAGCTATTTCATCTGGATTATTAATAAATATGGATAAAAATGAAATAAAATGAGTTATCGGTCATGAAATGTCACATATAATTTCTTGAGATATGGTTACAATGACATTAATTCAATGAGTTCTAAATACTTTTGTTATATTTTTATCAAGGATTATAGCAAATATAATAAATAGCTATCTTGAAGAAGGTTTATCTACTATTGCATACTTTATAATTAATATAATTTTACAAATATTATTTTGATTATTAGCTTCATTAGTTGTTATGAAATTTAGTAGATATAGAGAATTTAAAGCTGATGAATGAAGTGCAAAATTTGTTTGAAAAGAAAATATGATAAAAGCTTTAGAATCCCTTAAAAGTATGAAAAATACTATAATAGACGATAAATCAAATTTAGCAACAATGAAAATAAATAATAAATATAAGAAAGGATTAAAAAACTTATTTTCTAGTCATCCTAATTTAGATGATAGAATAAACAATTTAAAAAAATTAAATATATAGTTTTTTGTTAAAAATCTTATTAATTTTTGTTATTAAGTAATAGTTAATTTTATTTTTTAAATTTAAATTATGAAAAAATTTACATGTTTTTTTCTTTTAATAATTATTTTTATACCAAATATAGTATTTTCTTTTAATAAAGAAGAATTTGATTCAGCAAATTATCTTGCATATAAATGAATAATAACAAGTAAAGAATTAATATCTGAATATAATTTAGATTCAAACATAACTAGAAGAGAAATGTTAAAAATTATGTTTAATTTATCTTGAAAATATGTAAATGAATGATGTAGTTGAAAATTCTCTGATTTAAATAAAAATGATTGGGGGTGTAAATATGCTGAAACTGCTCTAAAAAATAAAATGATAGCTTGAAACCAATCATATAGACCAGATGATATGGTGACAAAAGCAGAAGCTTTAAAGATGATATTTAAGTGAGTATGATTTAAAAAAAATAATAACTGAACTTGGGAAGAATGATATGTTAGTGCTGCAATAGAAAAATGAATACTTG
This sequence comes from uncultured bacterium, assembly GCA_947311335.1. Classification (GTDB taxonomy): domain Bacteria; phylum Patescibacteriota; class Gracilibacteria; order BD1-5; family UBA6164; genus UBA6489. Next base: position 844 of record CAMZKR010000020.1, on the reverse strand, counting down.
ATTCTTCTTTTAATAATTATAAAATAAATGCTAAAAGATGATGGATTTTTATCTTATCAAAAAACACCTTACTTTTATGAAATGATGAAGATATAAATATACTTAAATTTTTTATAAATAATTAATTTTAATTTAATAACTTATATATTATGAATAAAAAAATTTTACTTACTATAGTTTTTTGATTACTTACTTCTTTATCTTTTTTAATTGTAAATGCTTCTACTCAAAAAGAAATAGAAACTGCTAATTTTTTAGCTTCTGAATGAATTATAAAAGATAATTCTATTGCTCCTAATGGTTATCGTTTATGAGATACGATTACAAGAAAAGAAACTATGAAAATAGTTATGAAACTTTCATGATTAGAAATCACTAATGAATGTAAATGATTTTTTAGTGATGTAATGGAAGATTGGGGTTGTAAATATATAGAGTCTGCACTAAAAGTCTGATTTATAGCTAAAAATAATAAATTTAGACCTAATGATAATATTACAAAAACAGAGAGTATGAAACTTGTATTAAAAGCAAAATGAATTAAAAAAATACAAAATACTACTAACTGGCAAAATGATTATATGGAAACAGCTTATAAGTATGGAATTATAGAAAAGAAATATTACGACTATAACGCTGATGCTAAAAGATGATGGATTTTCACAATAACAACAGCTACAATAAAAAAAGAAAAAGAAATAAAACAAAAACAAAAAAAACAAATATATAGTGATGAAGCTTTATAATATATAATAATAATTTAAAATATTAACCTTAAAAATATGTGAATAACAATAATATATATAATAATTTGAGCTGTTATCGTTCTATGATTTTTATTTAT
>CAMZKR010000019.1 GCA_947311335.1 uncultured bacterium | reverse complement strand
ATAAGATAGTTAATTATAACTCTAAAAATTATTATTTAGATAATAAAAATGATTATCAATTTGTTAAGAAAATATTTTTCTGAACTTATGAAGATATAGAATGAGAAGTTAAATTTTCAGATTATATACCAAAAAAGTGAAATGATTTTTTAAGTTTATGATGGATTACTTATAATAAAAAAAGAGCTGATATAAATCCTAGTTTAATTAATTTACAACAGATAAAAATAGATAAATAAAAGATGAAAGAACAAAGAAATTTTATAAAAATAGTAAAAAGATTTTTTTTACCAGTATATGCTTATAAAAAGATGACTGCTTTAGCTATTATACCAGCTTTTGTTAATAGTATTGTAGTTATATTATCAGTTTATTTAATAAAAGAAATAACAAACAAGTTACAAGATGGGTTATCTTTAGATGTAAAAATTTTAATTATATATTTTATATTACTTGTCTTGTTACATTATATTGTGCTTATATTTTTTAGAAGAAAAACTTATGTTATAATGTGGCCTACTTTTAGGAAATATATGTATAAAACTTATATTAAAAAATTTATATATCTTGATAATAATCAAGCAGAAAAACATTGAACATGAAAATTAATAGCTTTAATAGATAAATGAATGCATGCATGCTCATGTTGATTTACTTGTAAAATTTTTTTCAGATGTAATATGATGAATTACAACTATAATTTTATCTATTATATTTATAGGATTTATAAATATAACTTATGCTTTTGTAATAATATGAGTTTCTATAATTATGTTTATAATAATTCATCTTATACAAAAGAAAACTATGGATTATAGGCGTATAAAAAGAGATATAAATATATGAATAACAAGAAAATTTGTAAGAATATTAATGAGTAAATTTGAAGTATTACAAAATGATAAAACAGATATAGAATCAGAAAAAATAACTAATACTTTAAATAAAAATATTTATTTAAATTGAAAAATTATGGATTATAAAGTTATAGTCCATATAATGATTTATCTTTTAATAGATTGATCAAAAGTTTTTTTAATTTTTCTGTTTTGATATTGATTATATAAAACAAAAATAAATTTTTGAGAATTTTTATCATTAATGTCAATAATATATTTACTTGAACAAATTTTAAGAAACTTATTAAATTTATATATAGATTTTATAAAAAGATTTGTAGATGTAGAAAAATTATGGGATTTTTTTGATAAAATGAGAAATATAGATTTACAAGAAAATAAAAAAGTATTTAAATATAAAAAATGAGATATAGAGATAAAAGATTTAATATATTCATATAATAAAAATAAAAAAGTATTTAATAAATTTAATTTAAGAATTAAATGATGAGAAGTAACAGCTTTTGTATGAAATAGTTGATGATGAAAATCAACATTAGTAAAATTAATAAGTTCTTATATAACTCCAATTTTTTGAGAAATTATTGTAGATAAACAAAACTTAAAAGAAGTTTCATTAAAAAGTTATTATAAAGAAGTAGGATATTTGACACAAGATCCATCAGTGTTTGATGGAACAATTTTAGATAATCTAACATATGCAATAAATAGAAAATTAAAAAAATGAGAACTAGAGAAAGTTTTAAAACAAGCAAAATGTGAATTTATAGAATCTTTACCAAAGTGAATAAATACAGAAATATGAGAAAGATGAATCAAATTATCATGATGACAAAAGCAAAGATTAGCAATAGCAAAAATCTTTTTAAAAGATCCAAAAATAGTATTATTAGATGAACCAACAAGTGCTCTTGATAGCTTTAGTGAAGAGCAAATAACTAAGGCTATGCATAATTTATTTAAAAAAAGAACTGTTATTATAATAGCTCATAGATTACAAACAGTAAAGCATGCAGATAATATATTTGTTTTAGAAGAATGAGAATTAAAAGAGAAATGAACACATAAAAAATTAATAAAACAAAAATGAATTTATAAAAGGATGCTTGATTTACAAAGTGGATTTTAACATTTTTATTTGCTATTTGACATTTTATTTATATAATCTCAAAGCTTTTTAGGAAATAGACTTTATTTTTCCTATAAATTATATTTAAGATTGTCTATAAAATTCACTTTTGCGTTTAAATAATTAAATTAGCATAGATAAACTTAAATTTGTAAGCGATTTAATTATTTAACATAATATATTATGGAGAAGAAAATAAACTTCAGAAATTTAGGTATTTCTGACAGGGTTTTAAATGCTATTGAAGCTAAATGATATAAAACACCTTCAGCTATACAAGCATGAGTTATCCCACTTTTATTAAAATGAAATAAAGATATTATAGGTCAAGCACAAACATGAACATGAAAAACTGCTAGTTTTGCTATACCTTTAATAGAAAGACTTGATAACAAGAAAAGAGAAGTACAAGCTATTATATTGACGCCAACTAGAGAACTAGCAATACAAGTAGCTAAAGAAATAGAAAGTTTTTGATGAGGTTTTAAAATAACACTTTTATATGGTGGTAGAAATATTAGAGATGATATAAGAGAATTAAAAAATGGTTCTCAAATAATAGTTTGAACTCCAGGTAGAGTACAAGATCATTTAAATAAAAAAAGATTAGATTTATCTAAAATAAATTATTTCATATTAGATGAAGCAGACGAAATGCTTAATATATGATTTAAAGAAGAAATAGAAGAAATAATGAGTCATGCTCCTAAAAATAAAAAAGTATTACTTTTTTCTGCTACTATGCCAAGAGCAATACTTAATATTGCAAAGAAATATATGTGAGAATATGATACCGTTTCGATTAAATCAGATAAACTAACATGAGAAGGTATAGAACAAAAGTATTATGAAATAGCACCAAGAAATAAATTTGAAGCACTTTGTAGAGTTATAGATGTAACCCAAGATTTTTATGGAATAGTTTTTTGTAAAACAAAGATGGATGTTGATGATGTTGCTGCTAGATTGATAGGAAAATGAATAACAGCAGAATGAATCCACTGAGATATTGAACAAAAAGGTAGAGAAAAGATTCTTTCAAGATTTAAAGCTTGAAAAATAAAAATCCTGGTTGCTACTGATGTTGCTGCAAGATGAATAGATGTTGAAAATTTAACTCATGTAGTTAATTATGCTATGCCTGATAATCCAGAAGTATATACTCATAGAATTGGTAGAACATGAAGAGCTGGTAAAAAATGAATTGCTATAAGTTTTGTTACTAGAATGGAAAAAAGGAAGATTTTTGCAATTGAAAGAGAAACTAAAGCTAAATTAAAAAGAGAAGATTTACCTAAAGCTTTAGATATTCTTAATATAAAGAAAAAGAGATTATTAGAAGAAATTGCAGAATTGATTAAAGAAGCAAATTTTGAAGATTTCATAGACTTATCAAAAGATATAGCAGGACTTGGTACAAAAGAAGTTGTATTGTCAGCCTTACTAAAGAAATTCTACTGAAAAACTTTAGGTAAGGATGCTTATAGAGATATAAAACAATCTTCTTTTGGAAATAGAGATAATTCATATTGTTGAAGGAATTCTTATTCTTCAAGATGAAGTTCATATACAGATTCAAATGAAATTAGATTATTTATCGCTAGATGAAGAAAAGATTCACTTGCTCCTTGAAGTTTGATTCAGTTTATTGAAAAGGAAGTTGGAATGAATATATGACAAGTTTGAAAAATAAATATTTTAGAAAACTTTTCTTATATGAATGTTGAAAAAGAAAAATGAGAAATCATTTTACAATACTTTAAAAAAGAAAATAGTATTAAACCACTTATAGTAAGAGCTAAGGAAAAAAAATGATGATGAAGTTTTTGATGAAGAAGATCTTTTTGAGGAAGTAAAGAATGAAGTTTCAGAAGAGATAGAGGATGAAGTTCAGGTTGGAAATTTAAAAGAAATAATACATGATTTAGAGGTAGATAAAAACACAAAAAAAACAACTAATTAATTAGTTGTTTTTTTTGTGTTTTTATCTTTCTTTTAATAACTTTTTTAATATAATAATGCAAATTTTAAATGTTAATTAGTAAAAATGAGTATTTCAAATGAAACTGTTATAAGTTTTAAAAATGTTGAATTTAATTATGATATTAAAAAACCAATTTTAGATGAAGTTAGTTTCAATGTAAGAAAAGGTTCTAAAATAACTATTATGTGACAAAATGGGGCAGGGAAATCAACTATATTTAAACTTATAAATGGAACTTTAGAAAAAAAAATATGAGTAATAAATGTTGATCAAAGATTGACTATTGCTACTTGATATCAAGTAATATTGCAAGAAGATAAAAATTTAACAATTTTAGAGTTTTTTAGGAAATATTTTAAAGATGATTCAGTTTTTAATATAGATAAACAAATTTCTGATATACTTAGAGTTGTAAATTTAAAAGCTATCTTTGAAAAGAAAATAAAAGATTTTTCAGGATGACAACAAGCAAGACTTCTTTTAGCTGCAGCTTTGATTCAAAATCCTGATATACTTTTACTTGATGAGCCAACTAATAATCTTGATAGAGAATGAATATATCATTTAACTACATTTTTACAAAATTATAAAAAGACCGTTTTAGTTATATCACATGATGCGGATTTTTTAAATAGTTTTACTGATTGAGTTTTATATTTAGATATTTATACAAAAAAGATAGAACAATTTGTTTGAGATTATCATAATGTAGTTGAAAAAATTAAAAGAAATATAGAAAAAGAAAATATGGCAAATGCTAGATTAAAAAAAGAAGCACAAGCTAAAAAAGATCAAGCAAATGTCTTTGCACATAAATGAGGTAAATTAAGACTTGTTGCTAAAAAGATGAGAGAGGCAGCAGTTGATATGGAAGGTGATATGGTTGATAAAAGAAAAGAAGATAGAACTATAAAAGATTTTAAAATTCCTCTTCAAGAAAATATTGGTTGAGTATTACTAGAAATTAACTCAGTCCATATTATAAATGATGATAAGATTGTAGTTAAAAATATTGAAATTGAACTTAGAAAAGATAATCACATACTTTTATCATGACCAAATGGTATTTGAAAAACTACTTTACTTGAAAAGATAATTTCTTGAGATGAAAGTTGATGTAAAGTAAAAGAGTGAGTAAAAATAGGTTATTATAGACAAGATTTTTCAAATCTTAATTTTGAAGAAACTGTTTATAATTGTTTAAGAAAATCAATATCATGAGAAATGACAGAACAAAATCTTAGATCAAAAGCTGCAGGTTTTTTAATAACTTGAGAAATGATGAAAACTAAAATTTGAAATTTATCAGAATGACAAAAATGACTTGTTGCTTTTTGTAGGTTAGTTTTTATAAAGCCATGAATACTTATTCTTGATGAACCAACAAATCATATAAATTTTAGACATATTCCAATTATAGCAAAAGCACTTAATGATTATAAATGATGAATGATTCTTGTTTCTCATATAGATGAATTTGTTTGGCAAATTAGAATAGACCAATATTTAGATTTAGATTAAAAAATGTTTGATATTAATATTTTGATATGGTGAATGATTTTTTCTTCAATTTGAATAGGGTTTTTTATTTATTGAAAAAAGAATAAAAAAATAATTTCATTATTATCATGACTTATTTTAATGCTATATCCATATTTTATAATAAACATATATTATTTAATTTGTATTTGAATATTTTTGGTAATCATCCCTATTTTATTGAAAAAATAATTGTTTAATATAAATAATAAATATTTTTTGAAAGAAATTTTTTATAATTTCGTATTAATTATTAATGGAGTAATAAAAAGTCTAATTTAACATAATTATTATGAAATAAAATTACGAGATTAGAAAAATTAAAGCATTGATATAATAATTTAAAATCTATATTTGAATTATTAAAATCTTTTT
>CAMZKR010000018.1 GCA_947311335.1 uncultured bacterium | reverse complement strand
TTTTTCCATAAAATATATATAGCATAAGAAATTAACAAATATATAATTAATAAGATAATTATTCTTAGAATACTAAATATTCATGAAATATAACTTGTAAAAAGAAAAAGTAAGAAGAAAAATATACTAATAAACACATTTTTTTTATTCATATTTGTTTAATTAAAAATAATTCTTTGAATTTTATTTAATTTATATATAATTTTATAAATGTAAATTATAACTTTATATATTTATGAAATTTGTTTATAGATTAATTATTTTTTTACTAATTTTTTCTAGTTCTTATTTAACTTATGCTGGATTATTTGATAATGGAAATCCAACAATTCCTTATTGTAATGGTACTCCTTGTTGACTTAAAGATTGAGTAAATGAAGTAAGAGCTTGAGTAATAGATATGGAAACAAATAGGTGATTTTCTGATTATATTCAAGATATTGCTATTTATGTTTTATCTTTTATTTCAATAATAGCAGTTATATACTTAATGTATGCTGGATTTATTGTTTTAACATCAGCATGAGATGAAGAAAAATTAAAAAAAACAAAAAGTATAATTATTTATGTGATTATATGAATAATTATAATATGGTTAGCTTGGCCAATATTAAGTTGGCTATTAGGTGTACTAAATAATTAAAATACTTCTTGAGGTTGTTCTTCTTGTTGTGTTTTATCTTGATGAGCAAAAAGTTCTTGTTTGAGTTCAGCATGATGTTCTTTAAATTATTGTAATTAATTATAACAATTTAAATAAAAAAGTCTATTTAAAACTATAGACTTTTTTTATTTATAATTGAAATAATTCTTTATTTATATTAGACTATAAAAGTATATAATAATAATTTTAAATTATGGCAATAGATAACAATTTTTATAAAAATAAAAAGATAAAAGATTTTTATTTTAGTTTAGGCTTTCTTTTATTTACTTTAATAATAACTATTTCTTTATTTGCTTACAATTCAAGTATAAAAAGTACAAATGAAGAATTAAAGCTAGAAATAGAAAGGATTAATAAAGAAATTATTTCTTTAGAAGAGAAAAAAAATAAAACAAATAATAATTATAAAAATAAAGATTATATTACAGCTTATAATATTTATAGTAAAAATACTTTGGTTTTTGATATGCTTGCAAAAAAATCACAAATTCCTTCTTTTATAAGACATTTAAGACAAACATATAGAAATTATAATATAAAATTTACTTGATTTTCATATTCTAATGGAGTAGTGTCAACAAGTGTTAATGTTGAAACAGACAAAATAAAAACTTTTTATAATGATTGAAAGAGAAGATATCCTGATATGAAACTTGCATATATGAAAATTATAAATTTTTTAAATTTATATAATAATATAGATAATAATTTATTTAGATCTGGAAAAGTTACTCAATTCTCATGATATGATAATATGAGTTTTAATGTTGTATTTGAACTTAAATAATTTATATTAATAATTAGAAATTATGTTAGAACATAGAAAAAGATTTTATTCATATTTAATTATACTTATTTCATTGTTTATTTTGATTTTTTGAACAAGAAATTTGTATTATTCTATTCAAGAACATTCTGATGAATGAGAAATATTTAAAACAAAAATAATTAAAGAAAAAGAATCTCTTACTGAATTACAAGCTATTATATCTAAGATTAATAAAAATGAAAAAGATATAAAAGGTAATTTAGATAAATATTTAATACATTTTGATGAAAAAGAATTATTAAAATATTTATATGATTATGCTGAAAATAATAATTTAAAACCAAGGAGTATTTCATTTTCTGAATGATCAGTAGGAGATTTATGATTTAAGTTATGACAAGTTAATTTATCTATTTGATTTCCAAATGAAGCTTCTATGCTTAAATTTATTGGATTTGTAATAGATAAAAATGCAAAATATACTTTCTTTTTAGATTCATTTAGCTATCCAGATTTTTGAAGTATTAATAAAATTAATACAAATAAACAAATGACTTTTAATTTAAAAATTTATTATAAATAAATATGTTAGAGAACAAAAGTATTAAAAATGATAAAAAAATAACTTCAAAAAAAATGTATTTATTAAAAAAAGTATCATTAGTTGATAAATATAATTTTTATGAATTTTTATCTATAATGTTAAATTGAGGAGTTTGAGTTTATGAAACATTGGAATCAGTTAATAGTAAAATAAAGAATGAATTTTTTAGAGAAAAAATAAAGGAATTACAAACATATATATATAGTTGAGATTCTTTTAGTAAATCAATGAAAAAGTTACCAATGATTTTTTCTTCTTCAGAGATTTCTATTATAGAAGCTTGAGAAACTATATGAAGAATGTCAGAGTCTATGTCTAAACTCAGTGAAGATTTAAGAAAAAAACACGAACTGCAATCAAAGATAAAAAATGCATTAACATACCCATTTATAATATTTTTATTTTTATTTTTATCTGTATTTATTGTTTTAATATATGTGGTACCTGCTATTGAACCGCTTTTTGAAAACTCAGATACAGAACTTCCTTGAGCAACGAAAGCATTGATGTTTACATCTAATTTTATTTCAAATGATTGGATAATTATACTTTTAATGTTTTTATCACTATTTGTTCTTTTTATAGGTTACAGAAGTACACAAAAGGGGAGAGCAAATATAGATTATATGGTTTTAGAAATACCTTTAGTATGAACAGTATATAAGAACTATATATTATCTTCTATTGCATCAAATATATGAAGTTTAATTTGATCAGGAGTTTGAGTTATAAAAACATTAAAATTAACTTGAAAATCAGTTAATAATTTGATATATGAAAGTTTATTAGATACTACAATAATGAAAGTTTCTTCTTGAAAAAAGATAGTTGAATCTTTAAAAGAATCAGATGAAGAAGGTTTATATTTTCCAGCAGATTTTTTACAAATGCTGGCTGTTTGAGAAAAAACAGCAACTATAGAAAAAGTATCATATAAAATATCTAATCAATATACGAAAGAAGTTGATTATTCTTTATCAAATTTAACAAAATGGATTGAACCTATAGCTATATTTATAGCTTGAATATTTGTATGTTGGTTTGCTTTTGCTATATTTGCAGCTATAGTTAAAATCACAGAAACAGTTGGTTAATTAAAATAATTATGAATTTAAAAAATATAAAAGCCTTTACATTAATAGAGTTGTTTGTTAGTATAACTATATTATTTATAATCGTTTGAACAGTTTATATTCCATATAGCCATTATCAAAACAAACTTTTACTTAAACAATGAACTAAAGAAATTTCACAAAATATAATTGAGGCTAGAAATATGTCTATTAATTGAGTGAATTCTTTAAGTTGAAATTTATCAATATGACTTTATTTAAATTCAGAAGATTTAAATAATGAATATATAAAATATTATTCATATCCTCATTTTTTTACTTGATCACAAATAAAAGTAAATGAAACTTCTGATATTAAGTTAATTAAATCAAAATCTTTACCATACGGAGTTACAATTAATAAAATAAATTGAAAATCTAAATATTTATTTTATTTTGATTCTATTACTTGAGAAGGTAAATATATTTATTGGGATTCACTTTGAAATAAAAATATTTTTACTTGAAGTTTAATAAATATAGAAGTATCTTTTAAAAACTCTAGTTCACAAAGTTTACAAAAGATTATTAATTATTATACTAAAAGTAACATTATAGATTACAATTAATTTAATATGCTAAAAGATAAAAAAAGAACTTTTTGATTTTCAATAATTGAGGTGATGGTTTGAGTATTAATATTTTCAATAGGACTAGTTTCTATTTTTATGATTATAGCATCATATATAAAATTAAATGATTATAATAGAAATGAGATTATTGCATCTAATTTAGCTAGAGAAAATATTGAATTATTTAGAAATATAAGAGACTCAAATTATAAAAAAGTACTAAAATGGAATCAAGTAAATCCATGAACAAATAACTTTAATAATATATTTAAAACATGAACGTATTATAAGTTAGAAAATGATTTTTCTGCATTAGCTAATTTTCCTATTAAAGTTGAAGAGATTACAAATTTTTGAGAATGAAAAACTGAATTAACATGAAAAATGCAAGATTATAAATTATGTCTTGACTCAAAAGATAGGTATACTTATTCTTGTATTACATGAAATACAAAGACCTATTTTTATAGGTATTTAAAGTTAGATGAGTTAAAATATATGTCATGATGAGTAGAAAATATTATAGAAAATGCATATAAGATTATATCAAAAGTAATATGGTATAATAGAGGTTATCATGAAATTGAAATTAATTCAATAGTAACTGATTGGAGAAGACTTTAAACTCTAAAAGATTAAAATGAAAAGATTTTATAAAAAGAATATTTGATTTACTTTAATAGAAATAATAGTTTCAATTACTATTTTTTCTATTGTTATGATTTCAGTTATTAGTATATTTATTCATAGTTCTGATTTATCTTGAAAAATAGAAATAAATAGAAAAATGCAATGAAATATAAAAAGTGTTATTGAAACTATAGCAGAAGATATTAGACAAAGTAAAGTCAATTGAGTATCTTTAAGTTTAACAGAAACTTGTAATGATATAATCCCATCATCATCAAAATTTAAGGTTTGAACTAAACTTTGTACGTGATTAAATAAGTATTATTTAGCACAAGAAGTATCAGGTTCTTTTATTAGAATATCTAATCCAGAATTAGAATGTAAACCTATTGGTAAACATTGTGTTATAGTTAAAAATGATTGACTTGAAACATACTCATTAACGAATAGTTTTGTTTCTATTAATAAATTAGCATTTTATTATTCAAAAGATTATTTACCAAAAATCACAATAAATATGGAATTAAGACCAGCAGTATCTAAATGAGTGAAAAGTAATATGATAAAAAATAATATAATAAAATTTCAAACAACATTAAGCGAGAGGTTAATAAAAACAAAATAATATATAATAGTTTAATATGATTTTTAATAATACAAATAAGTGATGATATTCGATTATAATATCAATTATGATAATATGATTTTTAATTGTATTAACTAGTTGAACTTTTAATTTGGTTTTATCAGAATTAAACGATACAAAATGAATGTTTAATTATATTAAGGCATTTTCTGCAGCTGAATGAGCATTAGAACTTTCTTTATTAAAAATAAAAGAAGAATGATATTGATATTATGATAAAATAGAAAATAATATTAATAATAGATCAATTATATTATCTAGTAATCCTTTAGATATAACATTATTTTCTAAATCAAAAGATTCAATTTTATCTTATGATATGGATTCAAAAGTAAATTCTTATTCTGGTAGTATATCTCCATTAAGTTATGATATCATCCCCCTTTTTTATCTTGATGATATATGAGAAAAAAAAGTTAATAAAATAAAATTAAATTCTTCTTCTTTTGTTAATAAATTAGCTTGGAATATAGTTTCAGATAATTGATGATTATCTGGGGTTTGAATAATAAATTCATCAACATTATGAAATTACAAAACAGCATTATCTTGATCTTTTCATTTTTCAAATATATTAGTTGACAGTTTTTTATCAGATTCACATAATACAAATAGTTATTTAATACTTTTTAATTCAGACTCTTTGAATAATATAGAATATAATTTAATAGCAACAGTAGGAGGAGAATTTTTTACTAAACCTAGAGCTGAGATTATATCTTCAGCAGTAATTGGAAAGTATAAACAAAACTTAAAAACAATGTTAGATAACACAGAATATCTAAATATCTTAAAGTATTCAATATATAGCAACTAACCACATTACACAATGTATTAAATTTAAGTCAATGCATTTTAGTTGTTTTTCCTTTTATTTAGCAAAAAAAACTTGAAATTTTTTATTATTATACTATATTAATAATGTTTTATTTATTAATTAAATAGGATCTTATGAAAAAACAAGATTTTATAAAAGCAGTTGCTGCTTCTGCTGGACTTAGTCAAGACGCTGTAGCAAAGGTTTTAGCTGCTCAAATTTGAGTTGTTACTTCTGAATTACAATGAGGTGGAGAAGTTAACATAACTGGTTTTGGTGCTTTTAAAGTTGCTAATAGAGCGGCTAGAAATGGTGTTAATCCTAGAACTGGGGAATCAATAAAAATTCCTGCAATGAAATCACCTGTGTTTAGAGCTTGAAAAACTTTTAAAGAAGCTATTAGATAAGTTTTAATAAAAATCAAAAAAAATACCTTTTAAAAGGTATTTTTTTTGATTTTTAAAATAATTAATGTTATAATAATTTTGAATATATATATTATTATTTTTATGAAAGAAATAAAATTATCTGATTTTATTGATATTAAAGATAAAACTACTTACATAAAATGACTAGTAAAGAATAATAATTTTGAGATTATACTTTCTTATGTATCTGATTTTGCTAATACAAAAACTTTAAGAGATATTGTATTTGTGATTTCTGAAGTAATAAAATTAGAATGAAAAATTAGGAATAGAATAATATTAGTAGTAGATGAGTTAAATAATAATGCAATAGAATATGGAAGTAGAATTTGAGATATAAATAAATTAAAAATAATAATAAAAGAGAAAAATAATTGAGTATATATAAATATAGAAGTTGAAGATTCTTGAACATGAAAGAAAACAAAAACAGCATATGAAATGGAACAAATAAGTAATGAAAAAATAAGTAGATGATTTAATTGATATAACTCTATAAGGTGAAGAGGACTTTTTATGATTATTATAAATTTAGTTGACAAACTTTATTTTAAAGATTCAAAAAATGGATGACTTATTGTTTGAATAGAAAAATTATTATCATCAAAAGATCTTTTAAATTAAAAATTTTATTGTGAATTATAAGGATATATTCTTTTAAAGTTTTTTCTACACTGATATTCTTCTTCTAAACCACAGAAGAATATTTTATTTTTTATTCTTAAATCTATATATACAAGTTTTCTTTTATTTATATTAAAGTGTTCTTTATTTAATATCATTAGGTTTTCTACTTGAGACTTAATATTTCATACTAAACTAAAAATTAGTTTGTTTCAATTATTTAATTCTATTACAAGATTTTTTTCAATTAAATATAGATAAACATTTTTTATTTTTATTGTAATTAAATTATCTTTTAGTCTTTTATATAGTTCTTCTATTTTTAATACTATTCTTTGTTTTATAACTTTTTTATAATCAGGTATTATATTTGTTTTATTTTTTACAATTATATTAACATTTATTAAATTTTTATTTTTTTTAAGAGGAATAAATGTTCAATTTTGTACAACAATATAATTTTTAGAATTATTTTTTGTATTAAAAACTTCTTTAAAAGATCAAATATTTATATTTAAGGTGTTTGGTAAATCTAAGCTTATTTTTATATTTTTAATATTTCATTGATAGTTTTTAATTAAATTTGAAATTTCTTTTTTATTTATAAATAATATACTTTTTCATCTTATATTTTCTGTTGCTCTATAGGCTATATTTATATTTGTAATACTATCATTCCTATATATATTTATTTTTGTTATTCTAAAAAAAGGTCATAAAATAACAAAAGTAATTAATGATATAAATATAATAAAAGCAATTAAATAATAAAAATATAAATTTTTACTTTTAAAATTTATATTTATTTTTCTTATTAGACCTAAAATATGTTTTTTCTTTCTTTTTTTAAATATTCTTTTTGGAATATTATCTATATAAATCTTTTTATTCCTCTTTTTTTTAGGTTTTTTATTTTTTCTTAAGAAATTTATTATCATAATTATTTTATATCTAAATTATTTATAGTTTTTATTATTTTTCATGAAATTTGTCATCCTTCATCATATCTAAATCTAATTTTTGGGATTTTTCTTATACTTATTTTTTTCATCATATCTTTTTGAATTTTATAAGCTTCTCATGCTAAACTTTTTGTTAAACTTTTATCTCATTTTATACAACTAACAAATACATCAATATATGATAAATCAGTACTTATTTTTAAACTAGTTATAGTAATAATTCAAAAAACTTCTTCAAGGTTGGTTAATCTTTCTAGTATTGAGTTTGATATCACTCTTTTTATTATTGATTCAAGTTTTTTTAATCTTTCTTCTTTCATTTTTATTAGTTAATAATTATAAATGTTACTTTTTCAAAATTTATTTAAATAAATATACCCAATACTTTAAATTTGACAAAAAAAAATATATATAAAATATTAAAGTTAAATTTAACATTTTTTAAATCTTTATAGGAGATAGTAATATATGATATACGCTATTAAAAATAAATGAGAATCAAATGAAAAATTAGTTTTAAGATATAAAAAGTTGTTTTTTCAATCAAGAATAATAACAAAACTTAAGACTGAAAGATATGCAATAAAAAAATCTAAATATAGAAAGGTTAGAGAAAAGGCTATAGTTAGAGCTCATTATAGATATTTAAGTAATAAAGTTTACTTTTAATTAGTATAATATATATAAAAAAGAATAAAAGCTAAGAAATTAGTTTTTATTTTTTTGTTTTAGAAATATAATGAGAATATATTATATTAATTAATAAAAAATGTTTAAAAAAATAGTATGATTAGGTTTTTCTAATAAATGAAAAAAAGCTAAAGATGTTTCAAAATATATAAAATCTTTGGTTGACAATTGAGTCTCAGAATTTTTTACTTGATATAATCCTAGTTATTGGTATAAAAGATTTTGATTTGAGGTTAGTCCAAATGGTAGATTTGCTGAACATGAACAAATTACTGATTATGAAACTTTAAAAAGGATAGTAGAGGAAGTACATACTCATAAATTAGAAATATTTTGAAATTTAAATGCTTGGTATTATTCAGATGAAACTTTTCCTTTAATTAAAAAAATGTTAGATGAATTAATAAAATTATGAATAGATTGAATTATTTGTTGAAATATATGAATATTGGAATATTTAAAGAATATTTGATATAAAGGAAAAATAAACATATCTACAATTTTAGCATTATATAATAGCCAGTCTATAAAGTTTATTTTAGAAAATTATGATATAAATAAAATAATATTAAGTAGAGAAATAACTATTAAAGAAATAGAAGAATTAGTTTTAGAATTTCCAGAAACTAAATTTGAAGTATTTGGAGAATGAGATTTTTGTAGATATAATAATGGATTATGTTTTGCTGAACATAAGTATTGAGATAAAGATATATGCACAGTAGTCGTTAATGATTTAGTTATTAAGAAAAAATTTAATGCTAACTTCAAAGAAATACTTTTAGATAAACAAAAGAATAATTTTGAGAAAATGAAAATATTTGATGATATTTATGAAAATGAATTTAAAAAGATTGATAAATTAATAGAATGAATTGAGTTATGATTTAGTGAAAATTTGGACCAAGAAAAGAAAATAATAGTTTCTTTGATAAAAATTTTAAAGAAAAAAACAGATTTATATTATGATTGATTAAAATGAATCTGAACAGAAAGAAATCAAAAAATAATAAATTTATTAAAATATTTAAAATATATTGAAACTTATACTTCAGAGTTTATTTTATTTAAAACAGATTTAGAAAGAAATATTAAATTATGAGTAAAATATTATTTTACTAAATTAAAAACTCTTTGACAATGAAAAATAAAAGCATTAGAAATATGAAGCTTTTATTCTAAATGAGATCACTTAAATTTATATTCATACCTTTTTTTCTCAAAGTTTAAAAATATAGATACAGTTAAATTTCCAACTAGATGAAGAGATTATTCTAAAAAAATAAAACTTATAGAAAATGTATTGCAAAATTGAAAAGTTAGTAGTGAATTATTTGATAGAAGTATTAGTATAGAAAGAACACATTATGATTTAACATATTTATTTTGAGATAAATATCGGTTTAAAGATATGTTAAATAAGTAATAAAAACAAAAAATAGATTTACAAAGTAAATCTATTTTTTGTTTTTATAACTAACCTTTTTTAATTTCTTTCATTTTTAAAACTTCATGTTTTCTTGTTATTTTATTATATTTTCTAAGAGTTGGTCCTTTTATTCCAGCTTCAAAATTTCTTTTTTGTATATTAGTAACATGTACTAGATTGCCAGTTTCGGTTGAATAAAATCAAACATAAGTTCTTTTACCTTTAGCCATAATTTCAATATAAAATATAAATTTTTACTGAGTGATTATATAAAAAAAGATATTATATGCAAGTTTTTTTAATATTTAATTAACACAATCTTTTTAGGCTTTAATAAATTTATTATATTATATTTTCATTATATCTTCTTCTTTCTTTTTACACAATGTATCTACTTTTTTATTTCATTCATCTACTATTTTTTGAAGTTCATCTTCAAATCTTTTAGCCTCATCTTCACTTACCTTTTTATCTTCTTTAGATTTAGATATTATTTTATGAGATTCTCATCTTGCATTTCTAATAGAAACTTTTGCTTCTTCTCATAATTTTTTTGCTATTTTAACTACTTCTATTCTTCTTTCTTCTGTTAAAGGAGGTACTTTTATTATTATAGAATCAGCCATAGTTTGTGGATTCAGTCACATTCAAGAATCTGTTATAGATTTTGCAATTGTATGCATAATACTCTTATCCCAAGGTTTAATATTTAATGTTTGAGAATCCATAAGAGATGTAGATGCTACATTTTTTATTGGTTGTATAGAACCATAACTTTCAATCATTATATCTTCTATTAATACAGGATTAGCTCTTCCAAGTTGTAGTTTTGAAAACTCAAATTCAAGATGTGTTAATGCTTTTTTTATTCAATTATTTGCGTTTGTTAACATAAATTATGATTAATAATGTAATTATTAACTATTATATTACACATTATTTTAAAATCAAATTTTTAGTTTTTTTGAAACATAGTAAGTACAAAACATATTGTTATGTTTTGGAAAGAACTAATGTGGTTTTGGAATAGGAATAAAATATTGTTTTTTTAACTTTACAAATTTTAAACTACAAATAAAATATTTTAAATAATTTTTTAATTAATTTAAAGTATGACTGTACTTGAAATAAATAAAGTATCGAAGAAAATATGAAAAGCTAAAATATTAAATAATATAAGTTTTTCTGTAAAACAATGAGAAATTTATGGCTTTTTATGACCAAATGGAGCATGAAAAACTACAGTATTGAAATGTATTATGTGATTAATACAACAAGATAGTTGAGAAATAAAGATTTTTAATGAAAAATGATTAACAATTGATTCTAAAAGGAAAATATGATTTATGCCAGAAAACACATATTTATATAAGTATTTAACTTGAAAAGAATTTTTACTTTTTAATTGACATTTTTTTGGTTATAAAAAAGAAAAACTGAATAAGAAAGCAGAAAAATTATTAAAACTTGTTTGATTAAAAGAAGCTTCTTCTAAATACTTAAATAGTTATTCTAAATGAATGCTTCAAAGAATTTGATTAGCTCAATCTATAATTAATGATCCAGAATTACTTTTTTTAGATGAACCAATGAGTTGACTTGATCCTGTATGAAGAAAAATGGTAAAAGACTTATTATTAAAATTAAGAAAAACTGGAACAACGATATTTTTTAATACGCATATATTAGCTGATGTTGAAAGTATTTGTGATAAAATAAGTATAATAAATAAATGAAAGATTATAATTGAATCAAAAAAGGTTTCTAAAATTGAATGAAATTTAGAAGATTTTTTTATTGAAAAAGTTTCTTAAAAGCAATTTTAGAAAATATCTAATTTTAATAAGACAATAAGGTCTTTTTTAATAATTATGAAATCATAATTTTCTTACTACTTTCTTTAATATTTCACTGATTATATCATTTTCTTTTTTCAAAAAATTATTTATTTCAATTATTAAAGATAAAGAGTCTAAAGTAATTTTCTTTCTTATAATTTCATAATCTGTTATTTCATCTTTTAGTTTTTTATTTTCAAATTCAATTAATCTTATCTTTTTTATAATTCTTATATTTTCTTTTGATAAATTTAAATTATCAATGTAATTTTTTATAAAATTATTTTTTCATCAACCAAGTATTGTTATTTTTGATGGACAAATATTATTTTTAACTATTTCTTTTATTCAAATAATTAAAGCGTCTCACCATATAGATAAAAAACTATCTTTCTCTTTTTTGTATAATTCTGAATTTAATTTATTTATTATATTTATTTTAGTGTCTTTTGTATTTTTTAATATTTGATTAATTAAATCGTTAATTCAAATTCATATTTTAGATATTCATATAACAGTATCTTCTTTTTTTATACTTATATATGTATTTGTAGCTCATATATTTATTATTATTAAATTTTTTTCTGGAAATATTTTAGCAATAGAATATTCAGAAGGAATTATTTTTATTATTTTTTTCTTAATTATATTTCATATATGATTTATTATATTATATTTATTTGTGGGTATAAAAATATTAATTAGGGATATATTTATATTATTTCATATTTTTTTTAATATTCTTTTATTTGATTTTTTATCTATATAAAGTTTAACTATATTTCATATAATAAGTTTAAGTTCATTTTCAATATATCAAGATTTAAGTTTTATATTATTAATACTTCTTTTAAGTATTAAATCTTCTGATTTAGAAAGAATTTTTTCTAATTCTTCTTTTGATATAGGTTTTTCTCAATCCTTTCTCTTGTAATTTATTTTTTTTAAAGAAAAAAATATATCAGAAAATGGAAAATTAATTATTATATTTTTAATTATTTTATTTGCATTTTTTTCAGCTTTATTTAAAGCTATTTTTATGTTTTCAGATAATAATTCTATATTTTCACAATCTCCATTTAATAGACAACTTGTATCTTGTCTTTTTTCTCAATATCAAATTAAAGTAGCTTTTCTATTTTTGAATTTACAAATAGACACTCTTATTTTATAACTTCATATATCTATAATTCAGATTATTTTAGATGATATATTAGTTTTAATAAAAAAAGACATGAAATTTATTAATTATTAAATATATGATTTAAGATTTATTTTTTCATATTCTTTTTAATAATACATTTCATTTTTGTATTTCTCAAGATCAAATTAAAGCCATTGCTAAATCTTCTGTTATAAGTTTATCTCAAGGAGATATATTTAAAGCCCTTTTTAATATAGAAATTCATTTATTTATATCTCATACTAATGTATATGCCCATCATAAATTTCTTAATACTTCAGAGTTATTTCACATAATCTTATTTGATTTTTCTAAGTATTTTATAGCTTCTTTAATTTTATTATTTGAAAGCAAAATAAAACCTTTTAAATAATTACCAGTAGGAGATTCATTGTTTAAAGAAAGAGCAAAATTTATTGATTTTGTAGATTTATTTAATGTTCACTCATATAAATAAATATCTGCTAATTCTTCATATAATCTATAGTCATCCACATATTTATATAAACTTTGTTCAAGCAATGTTATTGCATCTTTGAATCTTTTTTCTCATTTTAGTCTTTCAATTTCTGATATTATATTTTTTATGCTATTCATATTATTTTTCTATGTATCTATTAAATAAGTAATATAAATTATATTAAGTAATTTTTTTTAAAATCAAATAAAAATTATTTAAATTTTTTTTAAATAAATATTTTTTTCTATTCTTTACAAAAAAAACGTTTTTATTATTATAATATAGTATTTATTATATAAAATAATTTTTATGAAAACTTTAAAATTTAAATGAGTATGGACAGCAATAATTACTCCTTTTAAAAAAGGAAATTGAATAGATAATGATATAGATTATGAAGCTTTAGAAAATTTACTTGAAATGCAGCTAAGGTGATGAGTTACATGAATACTTATTTTATGAACAACTTGAGAAAACCCAACACTTTGAAAAAAAGAATCTGAAGAAATCGTAAAGTTTATAATAAATAAATTAAAATGAAAAATAAAAATAATGGTTAATATATGAACATATTCAACATATAAATCATTAAAAAATACAAAAAATTACGATAAAATAAAATGAATTGATGCTTATTTAGCAGTTAATCCATATTATAATAAACCAACTCAAACTTGATTATATAAGCATTTTAAAAGTATAGCTGATTCAACAAAGAAACCAGTTTTTATTTATAATGTAGAATGAAGAACTGCTATAAATTTAGAAACAAACACATTATTAAATATTTTAAAAGATTGTAAAAATGTAGTTTGAGTAAAAGAAGCAAGTCATAATTTAAAACAAATAAAAGAAGTAATTAATAAAACTAAAAAAGATTTTTTAGTTTTATCATGAGATGACGTCTTAACTTATGATTTAATAAAAGCTTGATGAGATTGAATAATATCAGTAGCATCAAACTGCATACCGTCTGAAATAGTTAAGTTTTGTGAACTTTGTTTAATTTGAAGCCACAAATCTTTAGAATTAAACAATTATTATTCAGATTTTTTTAAAAAATTATTTATTCAAACGAATCCTTTGCCAGCTAAAACATTTTTAGCAGAAAAGTGAATAATAAAAGAAGAATTTAGATTACCTATGTGTAGAATGAATAATGAAGAGAAAAGCATATTTTTAGATATAGTTAAAAAATATAATTTCTAATTAAAATCACAATGAAAAAATTACCCTTTAGAAAAATGCATTGAATTTGAAACGATTTTATAGTTATTAATAATGATGATTTAATAAAAAAGAATATTTTTTTAACAGAAAATTTAATAAAAGAAATGTGCCATAGAAATTTTTGAATAGGTTCAGATGGTATAATTCTTGTATCTAAGTGAGATAAAATTAAATTTAAATACAAAATGTATAATCCAAATTGATCAGAGGCAGAAATGTGTTGAAATTGAATTAGGTGTTATATGAAATATTTAATAGATAACAATTTATCTAAACAAACAAATATAGATGTAGAAACAGGTATTTGAATATTAAATTTAGATATAAAAGATGATATTGTTACAGTAGATATGTGAAAACCAATGTTAGTTAATGAATTATTTTTTTGACATAATGAGCTTTGAAATTCTTTTAACATAAAATCATATAATAGAGATTTTGATTTTTTACCTATTAGTATGTGAAATCCTCATTGCGTTTGTTACATAGAAGATAATTTAAAAAGTTTTGATTTAAATAAATATTGAAAAGAAATAGAATCAAATATTGAAATATTTCCTAAAAAAGTAAATGTTGAATTTATTAATTTGAAATCAAATATAGAAATTGATATGAGAGTATTTGAAAGATGAGCATGAGAAACTCTTGCATGTTGAACTTGAGCATGTGCTTCAGTTGTTGCTTGAATTTCTATTTGAATATTAAAGAAAGATAAATTTATAAGAGTAAATCTAAGATGATGAACTTTAAAAATAAAATGGAGTTGAAAAAAAACAGATAGTGTTATTATGAAGTGAGAAGCAAAAACTAGTTTTATTTGAGAATATATAATTTAATTATTATTTAACAAAATTATTATGCATAAATTAAATTTTCTTACAGAAAAAGATATAAATAAAATAGAAGAGAATTATAAACTACCAGTTTATGTTTATAGTGAACAGAAATTACTAGATTCTATAGAAAAATTTAAAAATTTTCCATCTGCTTATGGTTATACTACTAGGTTTGCAATGAAAGCAAATAGTAATAAAACAATATTAAGTCTTTTTTATAATAATGATTTAAAAATAGATGCTAGTAGTGAATATGAAGTATATAGAGCATTGAATGCTTGATTTAAATGAAAAGATATACAGTTATCTTGACAAGAATTATCTGAAGATTTAGAAAAAGTAATTGATACTTGAATATTTTTTGTAGCTACTAGTTTAAAACAAATTGCTACATTTTGAGATTTAAGGCCATGAAGTGAAATATGACTTAGAATTAATCCTTGAGTAGGAGATTGAGCATTTAAAGCTATATCAACAGGATGAGCTACATCATCTTTTGGTATATGGTATGAATACATTCCTATGATAAAAGAATTACTTATGAAATATTCATTAAAAGTTACAAAAATCCACATTCATATTGGTTCAGAAAATACTCCAGAATCTTGGGTCAGTACAACTAATATTTGATTAAATTTTGTAAAAGAATTTGAAACAATTACTTGTTTAAATATGTGATGATGATTTAAAAAGGCAATAATGCCTTATGAAAATGATGCTGATTTAATAGAAATATGAAAAGCTGTTAAAGAAAAAATAGAATGATTTTTTAAAGAAACAGGTAGAAAGATACATCTTGAACTTGAACCATGAAAATATATGGTTATAAATAGTTGTTCTTTAATATGAAAAGTAATTGATGTAGTTGATACGGGAGAAATGTGATATAGATTTATAAGAACAAATACCTGAATGACGGAGATGCCAAGAGTTTCAATGTATTGAGTTCAGCAACCCATAATTATTATAAATAATAAAACAGAAACAAGAGAATATGTTGTAGTTGGACATTGTTGTGAAAGTGGGGATATTTTAACATCTAAACTTTATGATAATGAGATTATAGAACCAATTATGTTAAAAGAGGTTTCTATTTGAGATTTGATTGTTATTGAATGAACAGGTGCTTATAATTCATCAATGAGTATGAAAAATTATAATTCTTTCCCTGAAGTTTGAGAATTATTATTAAGACTAGATGGATCAATTATTGAGATAAGAAAAAGAGCATGAATTGAAGAAATATGGAGAAATGAAATAGATGTAAAAATTTAAATAAGATACATATTTTATATTATTAGTTAATTAATTATGAGTTGTTGATTTAAAAAATATTTATATTTGAATGATAAAATTTTGAATAATAATTACAAAAGAAATAAGTAATTATGTTAAAAATAAAGAAAACATTAAAAGAAGTTTTTTGATTTGATTCATTTAAAGATGGACAAGAAGATGTTATAAAAAGTATTGTTTCTAAAAAAGACACTCTTGTTTTTATGCCTACAGGTTGATGAAAAAGTCTTACTTATCAATTACCATGATTAGTTTTTGATTGATTAACCATTGTTATATCTCCACTTATTGCTCTTATGAAAGATCAAGTAGATTTTTTAAGAAAATTAAATATAAGAACAGAATTAATAAATTCAACTATTACAAATATTGAACAAGCAGATATATTAAATGAACTTTCAATATCTGGACAGAAAATTAAATTTTTGTATATAGCACCAGAAAGACTTAATAGTCTAAATTTTCAAAGAATAATTAGAAAAGTAAAAATTTCACTTATTGCTGTTGATGAGGCTCATTGTATAAGTCAATGGGGTCATGATTTTAGACCTAGTTATATGAAAATAAAATGATTTATTGAAGATTTAAGAACAAAAAATAATTTTTGAGTAATAGGGTTAACAGCAACGGCAACAAAAAAAGTAAGAGAAGATATAGTTTTATGATTATGATTAAATAAACCAAATGTATTTACAAAATGATTTGATAGAAAAAATATTATTATAATTGTTAGAGAAATAAGTAAAAAAGACGATAAAAATACAAAACTTAAAGAAATAATAGATACTACTAAATGATCTTGAATAGTATATTGTTCTAGTAGAAAAAAAACAAAAGAAGTATATGATTTTTTAATTTCATTTTGAATAAAAACTTGAATATATACTTGAGCAATGACAGCTGATAATAGAAAAACTGAACAAGAAAAATTTATGACATCGAAGTATAAAGTTATTGTTGCTACAAATGCTTTTGGTATGTGAATAGATAAAAAAGATATAAGATTTATTGTTCATTATAATTTACCTTGAAGTATAGAAAATTATTATCAAGAGGTAGGTAGAGCTTGAAGAGATTCTAAAAAGAGTTATTGAGTTATTCTTGCTAGTTATTCAGATACAAAAATACAAGAATTTTTTATAGAAAATACATATCCAAAAAAACAAGAAGTTTTAAATTTATATGATTATTTATATAAAGATATTAAATATTGAGAAGGAAAATGATATCAAATACTCAAAACATACTCTACTATATGAAAAGAATCATGAATTTGAAGTGATATGAAAGTTTGAAATATTATAAAAATTTTAGAAAAATATTGAGTTATAAAAAAGTGATATAAAAATGATTTAGAATTAAATTTTAGATGAAGATGAATTACTTTAAATCAAGAAAAGAGAAAACAAGAACATATTTTAATAAATTGGGAACATCAAGATTTATTAAAAGAAGAATGATATTATAAACTTGAACAAATTAAAAAATTTCTTTTTTATCCAAATTGTAGAAAAAGGTTTATACTTGATTATTTTTGAGATGAAGAAGATTTAAAAACTTTATGAGAAAACTGCCAAACTTGTGATTATTGTATAGAAAAACAGAAAATAAATTTATGAAAAATAGAAAACATTGTTCAACTTAGCGTGTTTTCTATAGCACTTGAAGTAATAAATAAATTTGATAAAAGGTTTTGAGTAAAACTTATTGTTAGTTTTTTGCGGGGAAGTAAAGATAAAAGACTTTTAGAATGGAATTTAAATAAACAAGATAATTATTGAGCTTTGGCTGAATATAATGTAGAATTAATAGAAGCTTTAATAGAAGGACTTATAAGGCAAGATTTTGTAGAAAAAAGTATTTGAAAGTACCCAACTATTTGATTAACTAAAAAATGAAAGGTAAGTTTAACAAGAGATTATTTATTAAAAGAAGAAAATAATGATCTTCAAAGTTATCTTAGTATAAGGGTAAAAAATTCTGCTTACAAAAAATTAAAAACAATTAAAAAATCAAAGGAAAAGATAGATACATATAATGAAACATTAAAATTGTTTCAAGAAGGAAAAACTTTAAAAGAAATATGAAAAGAAAGAGATTTGAAAATTCTTACTATAGAAAATCATATATTATCTTTATATAAAGATTCCAAGATTTGACTTAATGATATAATGAAATTTGTAAGTTTTTCAAATATTGATTTTGTAAAAGATATTATAGAAAACCATTTTTTATGAAATATACTAAAACTTAAACCTATAAAAGAAAAACTAGAAGTACTTTGAAGAAAAGATATAAGTTATTTTGATATAAAGACATCAATTGCTATGATGGAAAATAAAGATTTATAATTAAAAAAATTATACTTAGTGTACTATGGATATATTATTTTAATAAACTAGATTATCGGCTTAAACCAGATAATAACAAAGTATATTATTATTTAAATTATTATTATGAAAAAAATATGTTTACTAATTCTTCTTTTAATATTTCCTTTTAAAATATTTGCTTATAATATATCAGATTTTGAAATAAAAAAAGAATATTATATAAAAAAACTTGAGATAAGAGTTTATAATAAGTTAAGTAATTTTACGAATTTTAAATTTACAAAATTAATAAAACTTATAAATAAAAAGATACAAAAATATGAAAAAAACAAACTTATAAAAGATAATTTAAAATTAAAGAATTTAGCTATTTTATATGCATTAAAATATATAATAAAAGAAGTTAAAAAAGAAAAACAAATAATAGAGAATTCTTTACTTAAAATAAAAGTTATAGACGATAAAAGATGTATAAACTGTAATACAAATAAAATAATTGAATCTTTAAAAGATATTCCATACTTAAAATGAGTAGAATTTTCGGTTTTTGATTTTAAAAGTAAACAAGTAGAAGAGTATCTTAAATATAATAATATAACAAAACTTCCAGCAATAATTCTTTCTACAAATAATATAAAAGATGATAATACAATGAAGCCTTATTTAAAAAAAATAAGATCTTGAGAATATTTTTTAAATATAGGCTCTATTTTTAACCCTTTTTTAAAAAGAAGTGATAGATGATATTTAATAGTTGATATTGATATATTAAAGAATATAAAAAAGAATTCATATATAAATTGAAATAAATATGCTGATATTACTTGGCTTGAATATTCAGATATAGAATGTCCTTTTTGTTCTAAATTACATACGGATTGAACAGAAAAAAAAATAATAGAGAAATATAAATGAAAAGTTAATATAATTTTTCAACATTTCCCATTAGAATTTCATAAAAATGCTAAATCTTGAGCAGAAATATTAGAATGTAGTTGAGAACAATTATGAGGAAATATTTTTTATAGTTTACTAGAGGAATATTATATAGAAAAAACTTTAACTTTTGATTTAATACTGAAAAAAGCAATAGAATTATGAGTAAATAAAGATAATTTAAATAAATGTTATGAAAATTCAAAATATTTAAATAAAATAAATAATCAGATGAAAATATGAAATACAATCTTTTGAATAACATGAACTCCTTGAAACGTTATTATAAATAATAAAACAAGAGAATATATAATTATTCCTTGAGCTTATCCAAAAGATTATTTTAAAAGTGTTATAGATAAACTTTTAAAATAATTTTTATAATTATTCAGAAATTCTTTTTATTAAATTTTTCACTTCTCTTTTATAATCAAGCGTTTTTTCTTTTAGAATAGTTTCTTCTAGTAAATCAAAATCATGAACTAATTTATTTCTTATTTTATGAAGTTCCCAAATCTTATTTAAATTTTTAACTTCTTTTGGTTTTAGTTTTAATATGCCTCAAAAACTCCCAATATATCAAATATCTTTTAAGGCTTTATGATATAATTTATCATAATCAATTATTTGTTCTTTAGTAGTATGAGAGGAATTTTTTATTATATTATATTGTTTAATTAAACGACTAGATTTTTCTATTCCTATTTTTCTTCATTTAATTATTTTTCATACATCAAATATAAAAAATAGTCATATAATGAAAACTAAAATAAAAATTATTACAAAAATAT
>CAMZKR010000017.1 GCA_947311335.1 uncultured bacterium | reverse complement strand
TTTCTTATTTATCTGAAATATATAATACCTTTTTTTTTTCTTTTTTCAATTTTTCTTTGATTTAATATATTTTATATATATAATTTATATCATATAATATAACTAGCGTATTTTCTGGTTTATTATTTTTATTTTTTTTAAATACAAAATTATGACTGTTACAAAAGATGATAAGAAAAAAATTATAAAAGCTTTTTCAAAGAAAACTAGTGATACAGGTTCTGCTGAAGTTCAAATTGCAATTTTAACTGCAAAAATTGAAAATTTAAAAGAACATTTATCTACTCATAAGAAAGATAATCATAGTAGAAGATGAATTATGATTATGGTTGCTAAAAGAAGAAAAATGCTTGCATATTTAAAAAGAAAAAATCCAACAAAATATAGTGAAGTTATAGAAAAATTAAAAATAAGAAAATAGTATTATAAAGTATAAATAAAAAGAATCTCTTAATTTATTTTAAGAGATTCTTTTTATTTATACTTTAATTTTTCTATTTCATAACTAATTAACCTATTTTTTAATTTTATTTTAATTCTATCAATAAATCTATCTAATAATAAATAATCATTATCTGGTATTTCAAGTACTAATGAAATATTGATTTTATTTCATCATAATTTAAAACTTGTTATTTCTTCAAGATTTATTTTCATAGAAAAAAGTGTTTCACTAAGAGCTTTTAATATTCAAATTTTATTTACAACTATTAAAATAACTTTTGCTAAAATAATATCGTTTTCTTTACCCTTTATATAAGCACTTATAAGTCTTTCTTTATTAACATCTTCTAAAATTTTACAATCTCTTCTATGCAAATGAAAAATTCATTTAGAATTAATATGAGCTACTATTTTTTCTGAAATTCTTGATTTAATACATTTACAATATTTATATGGAATTCCTTCTTCTCATCATATAATAATATCAATTTTTTTTTCTCATTTTTTACTATTAATTATAGCTCATTTTCATTTTTTTGGTTTTGATTTAGTTTTTGAATTATTTTTAAAAATTCTTCTTATAAGAGAAGCTGGTGTAAGACTAAAATTTCATACTTGTTCTAAAAATTGAAATCTTTCTTCCATAGTATGTTCTTTTCAATCAATATTTTTTAATATTAATAAATCTTTATCAAAAACATCCATTCATGATTTTTCTAAATAATTATTTATTATTTCTTTTCATCTTTCTCTATTTAAATCTTTATTTTCTTTTTTTAAGTAAGATTTAATACGAATTTTAGCTTTACTAGTTTTTACAAAAGATAACCGAAATGGATTTGGTGATTTATTTTTATCTATAATAATTTCAACAATATCACCATTTCTAAGTTCTTTATCTAATGGATAAACTGAATGATTTACTTTAGCTAAAGTAATATGATTTCATAGATCTGTATGTACATAATAAGCAAAATCAATAGGAGTTGATCATGAAGGTAAATTTATAGGATCTCATTTAGGAGTAAAAATAAATATTCTATTTTTAAACACATCTATTTTCAAAGAAGACATTAAATCAGTATTTCATAAACTTTCTGTTAATTCTTTAAGTTCTTTTACCCAGTTTATATCTTTTGTTACCTTACTTCATATTTCTTTATATTCAAAATGAGCTGCAACTCATATTTCTGCTTCTATATTCATGTCAAATGTTCTTATTTGAATTTCTGTTGGTTGTTTAGTAAAATCTTTTAAAAATCATATAATTGTAGTATGTAAACTTCTATATCAATTCGGTTTTGATAAAGCTATATAATCTTTAAACTTATAAGGTAAAGGATGCCACCTACTATGAATCTCTCATAAAACCCTATAACAATCAGATATGTTTTCTACAATTATTCTTATTCAATATATATCATATAAATCATTAATATTTTCAAAATCTTTTCTTTTCATTTTTTTATAAATAGAATAAATAGATTTTATTCTAAATTTAACTTCATATTTTATACCAATAGATTTTAATATATCATCAATTTCCTTTAAAGCTATACTCTTAAAAGAAATTTTGATTTTTCTTAATTTTTTTAAATCAAAATTTATCATTTTATATTCTTTTGGTTCCAATATCCTAAAACACTCTTCTTCAAGAGAACTTTTTAATTTATATAAACCTAATCTCTCAGCAATTGGAGCATATATATTTAAAGTTTCTAGTGCTATTCTATCTCTTTTTTCTTTTTTAGGATGAAAATTAAGTGTTTGCATATTATGAAGTCTGTCTGAAAGTTTTATAAGTATAACTCTTAAATCTTCAGCCATTGCCACGAACATTTTTCTTAAACTTCAAATAACTCTTTCTTCTCATTTATACTTAATTTTTCATAATTTTTCCATTCATGAACATAAAAAAGCAACTTCTTTTCAAAAATCTATTTTTATATCTTCATAAGTTTTAGGAGTATCTTCTATAACATCATGTAATAAACAAGCTTGTATACTAGCTATATCAGGAGTTAAAGAAATCAATATTTTTGTAGCATCAACAGGATGATTTATATAAGGTTGTCATGATAATCTTATTTGTCATTTATGAGCATCTTTTGCATATTTATATGCTTTTTTTATTTTCATTTTAATATAATCTCTACTTAAACCTTTCATATAATTAAAAGTATCCTCAATAATAAATTCTATCTTTTTATCTATTAATTTTATATCTTTTTCATAATTTGATACTTTCACTTTTTTAAAACCTTTAAAAAATAATATAAATATTATATCATAAAAAATATTTTATAAAAATCGTTTTAAAACTAATTTCTTATAATCACAAGACAAGACCAGAGTTAAATACATAACTTAAATTACTCAAGTCCGGTCTTTAAAAAATAAAAATTTTCTAAAAAATTCATTTCTAATACTTTTTCAGTATACTTATATAATTTTTTTGATTTTTAAATAATTTATTTTCAATAATTTTAAATTTTGATTTTTTAAATAAATAATCCAACTCTTTTAAATTAAAACTATGATAATATCTAGTATATTTTCAAATTTTTACATTATAATCTATACTTCAAAAACTGTTTTTAGTATTTTTTATCATACTATATTTATACTTCTCAAAATTTAAAGGACTATTTAACGCCCAATTAGTCATAAAAAGCTTTCAATCTTTTTCTAGTAAACTATAAACTTTTTTCAATACTTCTTCCCTATCTTTTAAAGATTTTAAATGATGAAAACTAGCAATAAAAAATATAGCAGAAAATTTATCTTTTATTTTATCTAAATCAAGCATATCTAAATTTATAAACTCATTTTTAGGATAATACTTTTTAGCTTCTTTTAAAAGTCATAAAGATAAATCTACTCATATATAATTGTCTAATTCAAATTCATTTTTTAAAATTACTCATAAAAGTCTTCAATTTCAACATCATACATCTAAAATCTTTAATTTTTTATCATATTTTAAAAAAGAAATAAAATAATCTATTTCTTCCCATTTCATACTTCTTCTAGAATCAGAAAAAGTTTTTGCAAAATTATCATAATCTACTGACATAATTTTTTAATTACATTTTCTCTGGCATATCTATAGCCAGTAAATAAAAACAATCTTTTAAAACTTCTGAAAACTTTTTAATTAATTTTAATCTAATAATTTTTTTATTTTTATTTTTTCATTTAATATATGAATATTATTATAAAAACTATTAAAAATCTTTGTTAATTCATAACTATATTGACAAATTATATGAGGAGTATTTTGAATAGTAGATTCTTTAAATATTTTTTTATAATCTTTTAACTTTTTTACTAATTCAATCTCTTTATTATTTTCAAAAAATCAATTTAATTTCTCAGGTAATTTCTTTCAAAATTTCTCTAATATTCTAATAGATCTTACATAAGCATACTGTAAATATGGTCAACTATTTCATTCAAAAGTCACAAACTCACCCCAATCAAAAACGACATCTGTTTCTCTATTCTTCTTTAAATAACCATACTTTATTGCTCAGATTCATATTATTTTAGTAAGTTTTTTTAATTCATCTCATCTTATATCATCTCTTTTTTCTAAAATAATCTTCTCTGCTCTACTTTCAGCTTCATCTAAAAGTTTATCAAGTTTTATAATCTTTCATTTTCTAGTACTCATTGCTCAATCTTTTAAACTTATAAATCAATTATAAGCATGAAAAAGTTTATCTTTTTTTATCCATCAAGCTTTATCTGCTATAGCAAAAACTTGTTTTAAATGAAGTTGTTGTCTAACATCCACAAAATAAATAATCTTTTCTGGATTCCAATTTTTTACTCTGTATTTTATTGCGGCTAAGTCTGAGGCTAAATAACCATGTGTTCCATCTCTTTTTTGTAAAACACAACTTGGTATTTTTTCTTTATCTGGAAATATAACTCATACAGAATTATCAAGATTTTTAATTGCTATTTTTTTATCTATAAGTTCTTTTACAATTTCTTTCATATCCCGTTTTAAATCTGGATAATTTTCTATCTTGGGTAATCTAAGTCATTCATAAAAACTTTCTCCTATATTATAATCTGGTCTTACATTAAGCCTAGCTAACTGGATATTCATAGCTTTTATTGATTGCTTGGTAAAACTTTCCCAAAGTTTTATAGATTTTTTATCTCATTTTGAAAGATTAGAAAACTCATTTCTAATATCTATTTCTAAATTTTTGTTTTTTTCTACCTCTTTACTAATCTTCACATATAATTCAAACAAATGTTCTACTGCATTTTGTTTTAGTTTTTTTTCTTCTCACCATTTTTTGTAAGCTAAAATTAATTTACCAAATATAATTCACCAATCCCCTATATGACTATCTGAAATCACTTTAAATCAAAGTTTTTTATAAATATTAATCATAACTTGTCATTGATTTGGTGTACACATATGTCATATATGAAGAGGTTTTCATACATTTGCTCCTATATAATCTATAAAAATAATTTTATTTTTATTTTTTTTCTTTTCCTCTAAAAAATTATCTTTACTTATATATTTTAAAAATTCTTTTGTATAAATTCATTTATTGAGTCTTATATTTAAATAGGGTCCATCAACTTTGACAGATTCTATTAAAAAAGAATATCCTTTTAAAAATCACTTTAATTCTTCTACTATTAATATAGGACTTCTCTTTAAAATTTTTGTAAGCTGAAATCAAGGAAAAGCATAATCCCCTAACTCTTTTTTTGGTGGAATATCCAGCCTTATATAATCTAATGTTAAATTATAATTATCTTTAATAATTTTATTTAATAATTTCTTAACTTCATTTTTCATAAAATATTGCTTCTATTTGTTTAAATAATAATTAAATTATAATAACTTTTCTTAAAAATAAAAATATACTTGAAAAAATAATTATTTTCTTTACAATTCTTATAATTATTTTATACATAATAAAATTTATTTTCCCTTTATGAAAAAGTTAATTGAAAAGAATCTAAGATTCTTACTTGAGACAAAATCAATACAATTTAATGAAACTAATTTAAAAAATACTGTAGAAATATTAAATAAAGATAACTTAATAGTTATTTCTTGAATAAAATTTAGTTGAAAAATAAATTTTATTTCAAAACTTATAAAAAAAACCAATAGTGAGAAATCATTTTTTTATTTTAATAAAGATTTAGAT
>CAMZKR010000016.1 GCA_947311335.1 uncultured bacterium | reverse complement strand
TCTGCTGCTACTTCTTTTGCTGCTGCTGCTTCTTTTTCTGCTGCTACTTCTTTTGCTGCTGCTACTTCTTTTGCTGCTGCTTCTTTTACTGCTGCTTCTTTTTCTGCTGCTTCTTTTGCATTTATTTGACTAATAAGTGTTTCAGCACGATGGGAATATCAAGGGGTTGGTGTTTTTCATTTAATGTTTGGAATAGTTTTATTTTGTGTATTTTTAAATTTTTCCTTTATAAGAATAAGTGCTGTTTTTAAATTTTTAAAATCTTCTAATGAATAATTATTAAAATCTCTTTCAAGTTTTGTAAGTAACTTTTTTATTCATATTTTTCAAGCTCAATATTCTTCTTTATTATTCAATATAACAATATGTTTTTTTATACTTTGAAGAAATTCTTTTCATCAAGAAGTATTTGGAGTTTCTGTTGATTCTTTATTAATTTTATTTAAAAATCATTTTCTAAAACCAATTAACCAAGTTAAATTTGGTTTTGGCCCAATCTTTCAATTAATTTTATATATCTTTCTATTTGCCCAATTTTGATCTTCTCAAAAAAGATTCACATTATCTTCATTTTCCAATAAAACTATAATTTCTTTTCTTAGTTTTTCTTCAAATTCTTTTAATTGCTTTTCATCCATATTTTCTATTTTTTGTATACTAGATTCTAAATTTTTTTTAGCTTCTGATTCTTCTATAGTGTTTCTTTTTCTTTTCCCTCCAATTTTAATATCTATTTCTTGAGACATATTTTTCAATAATGATACAATTTCTTCTTTTTTCTGTTTTTTTGATGCTCAAAATTTTTTAAGTTTTTTATAAAGCTCTAGAATTTGTTTATCAACTATTCAAGCATTTTCTCAAAAATCTATTCATTCAATTTTTTCTCACAACCATTTTTTTAAAATATCTTTTTTCTCTGTAAAATTTAAAAAAGTAATATTATCATCCTCTATATTCTCAAAATATTTTACAATATCAGATAAAATATTTTTTACTTCTATAGAATTAAGTATTTCACTTAACTCAGCATTCTTATTGGTATTTTCAGCTCCATCTACAGCAAAACTTAAAGTAAAATTAAGTATGTTTTTATAATATTTAAACATAAAATTATTTTTATTTATAAAATATATCATTATATTAACATATGATTTTTATAATTGCAATGTATTTAATTATTTTTTAATATATTATATTATAGACATATTCCTAACAATAAATTACAATAGTTTATTTTAAAATAAATTATTTCTAATAGTTTTATAAATACAATTTTTTCATCAAATTAAAAAAGAAAATCAATATAATTTATTTTCTTTTGAACTTTAAAATTTAAATTTTAATCAAAAAGTAATTGTTCTCTTTGCTTTTTTAAAGCTTCATTTAATTTTGATTTATTTAATTTCATAAGATTTTCTATTTGTACTTTTAAATTCCTTATTTCTTCTTGATTTCACTTATTACGTTTTTTCAATCTAGTTATTTCTTCTTCAAATTTTGCATTAATTCTTTCTTCAAGATATTTAGAAAGAGATGTTATATCTTTTATATTACTTCAATTAACATCTCTTTGCTTACGCAATGATTCTAACAAAGTTTTTAATTCTTCTATTTCTTTTTTTAGTTCTTCTATAATATCTTTATTTTTAATATTTTCTTGAATGTGAAATTCTTTTTCTTCTGTAATTTTATTTAATTTAGTATTTAACTGTTTTATCTTTTCTAATAATTCTTCTTTAGTTTCTTCTATTTTATTTAATCTCCTTAATTCTTGAACTTCTTTTAACAATTTAGTATTATTTCAAAGTTCTTTATCATATCTTTTCTGTAAATCTAACAATTTTAAATCTAATTTTTGTTTTTCTCTCAGTTTATTTTGAAAATCTAATTTTTGTTTTTCAAGTATTTTTAATTTTTTTGCTTTTTCAGTTAAATCTAATATTTTATTTTCTAATTTTTCAATTTGCTCTAATAAACCTTTTTTTTCTAATTCTAATTCTTTTATAATAGTTTTATCTTGAAGTGCATTATTTTTTGCTTGCTCTAATAATTTAGATGAAGCCTTTGATGAATTAACATAATCATTACTTAATTTTTTATTATCTTGAATCAATCATCCTATTTCTTTATTACGTTTTTTTAATAACTTTAATTTACTTTCATTTTCCTCCTTTTTAGTATTAATAATTGCATTAAGTTGAATTATTATTTTATCCAATCAAGCTATATCAAAATTTAATCCTTTTATAATATCATTTAGTGATTCTATTTCTTTTTTATGAATCTCTTGTTCTGATAAAAATAAAGCTTGTTGTCTTTCAAGTTCAGCTTCTAAACTATTTATTTCTTTTTTATCTTCACTTATTTCTTTTTTATGAACTTCTTTTAATTCTTTTAATTTATTTACTAATACTTTATCCGCCAAAGCTTTTGCCTTCTTAGCTGCAATTTCTGCATCTAAAATTGATTGTTCATATTTTGATTTTAAATCTTTATAATTTTTATCTTTATCTCCTATTTTTTTATTTAATAAGCTTGTTTCTTTTTTATGAACTTCTTTTAATTCTTTTAATTTATTTACTAATACTTTATCAGCCAAAGCTTTTGCCTTCTTAGCTGCAATTTCTGCATCTAAAATTGATTGTTCATATTTTGATATTTTATTTTTATAAACTCATATTTTACTTTCAAATTGAGATGTTAATTTTGAAATTTCTCTATTTTTTTCTATTAGTGTTTTTTGTAACTTTAATTTAATATAATTTAATTTTGCTATATTTCATTTTGCTATTTCTATACTAGTTGGAGTATCTGAGTACAATTGATCTAATAAATCAAGAATATCTAATTGTTTTAAAATAATAGCTCTTTCATTCCTTCTATTCTTATTAAAAATATATTTATCTCAATCTATACTTAATTTAATATACACTTTCTCAGTAAAATCTGGATTTTCTGGCATATTTTTTCACCATTTTATATCAATTTCTTTCTTATTTAAAGATTTAAGTATATTTCAAATATTTTCAAGTTCTTTATATCAATGAACTTTATATCAATTTCTTAATAATTTTGTATATGTTTTAAATAAAAATTTTCTAATTGATTCTTCAATATTTGGTCATAATTTAGATTTTGATTTTGAATACCAATTATACCAAGTATCTAATTTTTCTTTTGTTACAGTAATCTTTCATTTATTTTCTCATAAAATAGAAGAAATAAATAAAAAGGCATTTTTATTCGTTTGAATAATTTCAGAAATTGATTTTTTTACTTGTATATTCATATTATTAATATCTTTATCTTTAGAATAAGCTGGATTTATAATTGAAGAAATACTCATTAATATAGCTATAGTAGTCATTTTTGACTTACTCGTAATTTTTCTTAATCAACTTTGGTTAAATCAAATATTTTTTATTGTTTCCATAAATAAAGATTATTTATAATATATTTTCCTTTTATTGTAAGAAGATTTTACTTTTGTCAATTTTATATTATAAATGATTCGTATTATTTTTTAAAATTTTAATTTAAAAAATAATATAAAAGCTATATAATTAAAAAATAAGTAAAAATAATAAATTATGGATAATAAAATATACATAATCTGAATAGGTTGAATTGGAATATCTTGAATAGCTAGATATTATTTATATAAATGACGGGATGTCTATGGTAGTGATAAAGTATGAAGTGAATTAATTGAAAACTTAAAAAAAGAATGAGCAAATATAATAATATGAGAAAATAGTAATAGAATAGAAGATATTTTTTTTAAATGAAATAAAAAATTGGTTGTATATACTGAGGCTGTTCCAAAAAATCAAATTGAACTTAAAAAAGCAAGAGAATTAAAAATACAAACTAAAACTTATCCAGAATCATTAGCTGAAATAGTAAATAAAAAAAAGTTAATAACAGTAGCCTGAACCCATGGAAAATCAACAACGTCTTCTATGATTAGTATAATTTTAAAAAATTCTAAAGATTGAGTAAATGCTCTTGTTTGATCACTACTTAAAGAATTTGATAATAAAAATACTTTTTTTTCAAATAGTAATTATTTTGTTTTAGAAGCTTGTGAATATAAAAGAAGTTTTTTAAAATATAACCCCATAGTTACTGTTATAATAAATATAGATTTAGATCATCTTGATTATTATAAAGATTTAGAAGATTATATAAATGCTTTTAAACAACATATAGATAATGTAATTCCTTGAGGTTTTGTTATAATAAATTGAGAAGATAAAAATTGTAAGAAACTAATTTGATTAAGAAAAGATATAAATTATATAGAAGTTTTTGAAGATAGTTTTGTTTATAATAATAAAGCTTTAAAATTTCCAAATATCAAGTTAAAAATTCCAGGTAATCATATACTTTTTGATGCAAAATTATCATATGTTTTATCATATATGATTTGAATTAAAAATGAAGATATATTAAAAACATTAAATATCTATAATTGAATATGGAGAAGAATGGAAACAATATGATATACTGGTAATAATAATATATTAATGAGCGACTATTGACATCATCCAAAGGAAATAAAATTAACCCTTGAAGCTTTAAAAAATAAATATTTAAACAAAAAAATTCTAACTATTTTTCAACCTCATCAATATAATAGGACTTTAGAATTATTAGATGATTTTAAGAATAGTTTTTCTAATACTGATAAATTAATTATTCCAAATATTTATGAATCAAGAGATTCAAAAGAAGATAAAAAAAGAATTAATTCAGAAAAATTAGTAAAACTTATAAATCATAAAAATAAACAAAATTGGAAATGATTAGAAAATACTTTAAATTTAATCAATAAATATGATAAAGAAAACCCAGATTCTAGTATTATATTACTTCTTTGAGCTTGAAATATTGATAACTTAAGATATAAAATAAAAACTGTTTAAAATATTTTACTTATAAAAATAATATTTAAATGATTTTTATTTTATATTATTTTGAAAACATTTTTGGTGGATCTGTTTGTATCTTAGGGTTATATATTATTATAAAAGGATCATCGTATCAATTATTATAATCATTTCAATCTCAATTTGTATCTAATCAATCCCATCAAATATTTCATCTTCTTATATAGTTTAAATCATATTTCATTGCTTCATCAAAATTGATAGTTGTTTCTCATCATGGCAATATAAACACATTACTAGCTCATAATATAGCTCATCATATAGTATTATCAGTAAATACACTTCATTTAATAACTAATTGTCTTTGTAAATCTTTTGTTCTTTTTACTGAATCTCAAAAATATAAATTGGCAGAATTATCAACACTTACAAGTGAACCATCAGCATATATTATCGCATTAATATATTTCACTTCTGGTTTTATATATATATTTCACTTCGTTTTATCTGATGAATCAGACTTAATCATGATAATTCATAATTTACTTCCAGATTTATTTAAATAATCTCAATATATAGTCAGGTTTCAATCTTCAATAATGATAGTTTCATATCATAAATTATCTCATGATAACATTATATCTCATTTAATATATTTTAATCAATTTAATATATCATTGCTTTTCATATTTCTTATATTTCTATAAACATTCTTCTTTAAATCTCTTTCTATTTGTGATTTATTTAAACTAGAAAAATTTCTATTTTGATTTGTAATGGTTTGTTTTCATTGTCATTGTAAAGCTCAAATTATTTTTACTCATACAAAGTTCGCTCATCACAATTGAATTGAAGAATTATCATTTGCTAAATTTGTTTCAGATAAAATATATCTAACATCTTTTCAATCCAAATTATATTTTATATAAGGATTAACACTTATTCATGTTGTTCATATTAAATTATTTCTAAGATAATTTAAAGTAAAATTTAATACTGGGTTTGATGTTAATCATTTTTCACTATTTTTATCATATATATTATAATTTAAATTTATTGATTGTAATGAATTAATGAAATTTTCTATTTTATAATTACATAAAGGACAATTATCTATTAATGAAACATCATCATTTCTATTAATATTTAATTTTAACGTTTGTTCTGTTCATATTTTAAAATTATCTCAATCAATTTTTAACTTTCATTTAAAAGGCTTTTTAAAATTCATTTCAATATTTCAAATATTTATATTTGAAGAACTAGACGTAATTAAATCAGGTCTAAACATATAAAAATTTAATATTCAATTATTAATATAAAAAGGGACTATTGACTTAAATCAAGCAATATTTAAAGAATAATTTGTTACTCAAGATTTTACAATATTTGCAATATTTGGTTCATTTAATCAATCTAATCATAAATTATTAACTTTATCTACAGGGATATCTGTATAATCTATATTTCTTGCTTGCTGATGTTCAAGTCATTCTATTCATTCTAAAGGAACTCAAATTATATCAAATTTAATATCACATTGATCTATATTGTTTGCATAAATATTCATATTATTACAAGTATTTCATGATAATTTATAACTAAAACTAATTAGATGATCAAATTTTTCTCAAACCCGAGTATCACTTATAGGTCAAGTTATATTTGCAAGTCAATAATTATAATGTCGTATTGGTGTAATAATTCTATGTTTTGTACATTTTGCTTTTCATGTATTATCCCAATTTGTTAAATCTTTACAAACTCACCATGCTGGATTATCATAAGTAATCCAAGAATACTCTTCACAAGAAGAATTATTTCCTCAATTTATTCAATTACATCCCCAAGTTCACATAGTTGTTATCGCTCTATCTGATGATATATAACTTGGATTTCATATTGGTTTTTCATTTATAATTGTACTTTGTACATATCATAAAGGATCATAAGAAATATTAGCTCATTCATTTGAACATCCAGGAGTTATTGATAATTGATTTATACCAGAATTACAAACTCAATCAAT
The DNA here is from genome assembly GCA_947311335.1 of uncultured bacterium. Lineage (GTDB taxonomy): Bacteria > Patescibacteriota > Gracilibacteria > BD1-5 > UBA6164 > UBA6489. The sequence goes on along the minus strand of CAMZKR010000016.1, from coordinate 2,052 downwards.
TCTTTTTTTTGCACTACAAGAAATGTTGGTTCATCAATTTATTCAATTACAATCCCATTTCCAATTATATAAAGATTTATTATATATATAATTTCATTCATTTCATTTTAAACAGCTTGATGTCAGATTATAAACTTCTTTTCCATTATCATTTCAACATATTCAATTTTGACAAAATTCTACAAGTGATACTGTATGAAAACATGAATCTCATTCTTTTTTATTCCAATGAACATCAGTCGCTACTTTTATATCAGTATCACCACATATTGACCATGAATTTACTTTATCTATGTAATGACAATATTTAACTGAAACATTTTTATAAACTTCATAAGATGCTGAGTTTGTGCATCTATACACATTTTTACAATCACTTTTTTGCAATTTTGCATAATTTTGTAAGCTTCAACAATTACTAGGTAAACTAGAACAATCTTTTATTATACTATTAAACCCACCATTTACACAAACAAAAGAAGCATTACTACATCTTTTTATTTGTTTATAATCATTCCATCAACATTTAGCATTCTTTATTCAAGTTGTAGTATATGTATTAAATCAATTTGTTATATTAGGAATAAATAATATAACATTTAATAATATAAATAAGAAACTTATTTTTTTCATAATTATAAATTAGTTATTAAATTCATTATTTCATAATTTCTTATATTTTAATTCATTATCTTTATCTCATATTTTTAAATATATATCAGCTAAACTATAGTACATATCTTTTCTTATAGATGTTTTATAAGGAGGTAATAAAGATACATCTCATGAAACTAAAGATATTCATTTAAGTATTTCTTCAATAGCATCCTTATATTTCTTTTGCTTATATAAAGAAAAACCTTTTTTTAAATATAATACTGATTTTTTATTTGAAATAGAAATTCAAACTGAAGCTTCTTTTTCAGCATCTTCATATCTTCAAATATTTATATATAAATCTGATAAACTCACATATAAATTAGAATCATTAGGAGTAAGAGTTTTTGCCTTAATTAAATAATTTTCACTTAAATCAAAATTTCATTTATAAGCATAAATATCTCAAAGAATTTGATATGCTTCTGATTTAAAAATTAAATCTTTCCCATTTTTAATAACTAAATCGCAATCATTTATTGCTTTTTCTATCATATCACTTCTTGAAGATTCTATACGACATAAATTTGTATATATAAATTCATTAAAACCATTTATATCCAATTCTTTTGCTTTTATAAAATTTTCAAGTGATTTATCTAAATCTCACAATATATTATAAGCATGTGCCCTTCATGCATATGATAAAATATTATTATTATTTAATTTTATAGATCTACTATATAAATCTATAGATTTTATTAAATTTGATTTTATTTCATTTAAATATGCTTCTGCTCTAAAGACCTCAGAATTATTTTTTTCTATTTCTTTTGCTTTATCAATATATTTTTGCGATTTTTCTATTTCTTCTATATAATTTAATCATCTTTCTTGTTTATATAGTCATTTTTCACTATATAATAAAGATAAATTAATTAAAATTTGAATATCTTTTGAATTTTTACTTATTTTTGATTCTAATAAATCTATATTTTTAGTATTATGAGTTTTTTTATAAATACTTGATAAATATTCTGGTTCTTTTTTCTCAAATTTTGTAATACTACTAGTAACTATATTTACACAAGATTCTTTTTTTATTTTATCCTTAATTTTATTACAAATATTTTTATCAAATTGATTTATTGCTTGCATATATAAAAGTATATCTTGAATTCATACTTTACATTTTTTTTTGTATTTTTTATCTACTATACAATTACAATACTCTATACCTTGTTTTTTTATTGCTAATTTTAAATAATCTAAATCATTAAGTCAATTACATATATTAATATCATTTTTTATATTATCATTTTTATCAATAATACTAATAAAGTTCTTTTTAACATTATTAATAATATTATTTTCTTTATTATTAGTTATATAAAAAAGGTAATATAAAAAAATAGCCAATAAAATAATAATTAAAACCAAATTTAATAAATTATT
>CAMZKR010000015.1 GCA_947311335.1 uncultured bacterium | reverse complement strand
ACTTAAATTTTTCGTTTATGTTATTTTAATTGTTAATTATAATTTAATTATATATATTTTTTTTAATAATAAAAGAAAAACTCTTCAATTTTGAAGAGTTTTTCTTTTATTATTATTTATCTAATTTCTTTTAATCTAGCAGCCTTACCAGTTAAACCTCTAATAAATTTAATTGATTTTCTTCTTACTTTAAATTTTCTTAAAACAACAATTTTTTCAATATTAGGGGAATGGATAGCAAATATTTTTTCTACTCCGAATGATCCTATTTTTCTTCTTATTGTAATTGTCTTTTCAAGAAGAGATTTTCATGCTATTTTTATAACTAGTCATTTAAATTTTTGAATTCTTTCCTTGTTTCATTCTTTTATTTTTTGAAAAACCTCAACCTCCATTCAAGTTTTTATGTTAGGTCTTCATTCAGCTAAAAAACTAGCTTGAATTTTTTTTATTATATTAGAATTACTCATGTTAATATATTTTTATATCTCTAAACGAGGCATATCATATTAAAAAAAAATAAAAAATCAAATAATTTTTGATAAAAAATATTTTTTATGTTATTATATTAATAATTAATACAAACTAACTAAAATATAATGTGATTTAAGGAATTAGAAAATAAAATGTTTAAATTTACTGAAGGTTTTATTAAAAATACAGCTAAAACATTAAGTAGTTCAAGTTTTACTATATCTTCTAAAGATGAATTAAAAGGCTTTATACAAAGATCGAAAAATATTTTATTTGAAGATACTAAAAGAAAGCAGAAGAAAACTTTTATTAAAAGAGTTATTGTTATCTTTGGAGACGAAAAAACAGATTTCTTTCAAAAAGCATTAATTAAATTACCTATTTTGTGGACAAAAGCTTTTTCTCAAAATATGTTAATAAAATTAGCTAAATCAAGTATTAAATTATTAAGATTAGAAGAATATAAAGTAAAAAAGCTTCCTTCAATGGTTGTTTTTGAAGATACAAAAATTTATAAAGTTATAGAATGAGAAGAAAATATATTAAAAGTTGTAAAATCTTTGAGTTTAGATATAAATAAAACTATAGAAAAATTATAGTTTTATTAAAATAACATTTTATTATGTTAGAGTTGACAAGTCTAGATTTATTATATATAGTCTTAATGTTTTTCACTACAATTATCTGAACATTACTTGTTTTAGTTCTTTTTAGAATATTAAAAATACTTTGACCAATAATTGAAATGGTTAATCTATATAAGAAAATAAAACAATTATTATCAATTTATGCTCAAATACCAGAAATGATAAAAGAAAAAATTATGGGAATAATTAATAAAGAAAAAAAAGAAATGGAATGAGAAAAAGAATGAGATTAAAATTTTTCTTTAAAAAAAAAGAAAATTAATTAATATTAAATTGAATTTAAAATTTAATGCTTTTTTGTGTCAACAATAATAAAACTTGATAAAACCCTTGCTAATCAAATATCTGCTTGAGAAGTTGTGGAAAGACCTATTTCTATAGTAAAGGAATTGGTAGAAAATAGTATAGATGCAGGAAGTTCTAATATAAAAATAGAAATAAAATCTTGATGAATCAAAGAGATAATAATAACAGATAATTGAAAGTGAATAAAAAAAGAAGAATTAAAATTGGCTTTAGAAAAATATTCAACATCTAAAATCAAATCATTAGAAGACTTATATAATGTAATGACTTTTTGATTTAGATGAGAAGCATTATCTTCTATTTCATCAATTTCAAAATTAAAATTAATATCAAAAATAAATAAATCCATTTCAGGATATTCTATTTTATCTATATGATGAGAAATATCAGATGTTAAAGAATTTAATTTGAATAATTGAACAAAAATAATCGTAAAAGAATTATTTTTTAATACTCCTGCAAGATTGAATTATTTAAAAAAAATCAGAACAGAATATTATCATATATTAGATTTTTTAAATAAAATGCTTTTATCTTATCCTAAAATTTGATTTGAATTTATATCTGATAATAAACAAATTTTTAAATATTTATGAAATGAAAATTTAAAAACAAGAATATATAATATATATGGAGAAGAATTTTTAAATAATTTAATTGAAATTAATTTTTGATTTAATTGACTTTATATAAATTGATATATAACAGATCCTAAAATAAGTTTTTCAAATAAAAATAGACAATCATTATTTATTAATAATAGAGTTGTTAACTCTCCAATTGTTTATAAAGCAATTATGAATGCTTATAATAGATTTATTTCATCAAAAACTCAACCAGGATTTATTTTAAATTTAAAAATAAATCCTACAGAAATAGATGTGAATGTACATCCTAGAAAAATGGAGCTTAGATTTGCTAATGAAAAAGATATATTTTCTTGAGTTTATAATGCTATTTTTCAAAGATTAAATAGTATTAGTTTAATAACAGATAATAGAATTCCTTCAAAGGCTAAAATTAATGAAAATGAAAATATATTTAATAGATTTTCGTTTTCTAAAGAATGACAACAAAATCAAAGAAACCAACATAAAAATTATTATACTTGATCTGGAACAAAATTTAAAGATTATTCTCCATATAAAAATACTGAAATAAATCCAAAGCAAACCAATATTAATGATACTATACAGTTTTCAAAAAAAATATTATGAGAAGGAAATAAAAAAGAATTTATAAATATATCTAATGATTTACATGAAACAATAATATGAAAGATTATATGACAAATACATAATAGTTATATAATAATAGAAACAAAAGATGGTATAAAGATATTAGATCAGCATGCTTTAGCTGAAAGAATAATATATGAAAAATTGAAAAAAATAGAATCTAATAATATTAGTCAAAAATTATTGTTTTCTAAAAGCTTTAATTTAACACCAAAAGAAATAAATATAATTAATTCAAATATAAATATCTTTAATAAAATGTGATTTGATATAGAAATACTATCTAATGGGATAATTATAATAAATTCAATACCAAATTTTATTATTAAAGAAGATATAGAAAATATATTTTTATCAATATTAGAAGATATATGAGAAGAAAATATATGAAAATCTAAAACTTTAGAAGAAATTCAAAATAAAATATTTGCTTATACTGCTTGTAGGAGTGCAATTAAATTTGGAAATAAATTAAGTTTATTTGAAATGAATAAACTTTTAAATGATTCAGTTTTATATTATAGTAACACATGTCCTCATTGAAGACCAGTTGTTTTTGATATTTGATTAGACAAATTAAAAAATAAATATGAAAGGTAATTAGTAATAAACCCAAGGAGCCACTAAATATAATATTACTCAAGATAACATTAAAACAATTATTCATAATAATGTTTGTATAATTCTTTTTTTAACTCATTCTTTATCCATTCACATAGTATAAAGTATCCCATTTATTATTATAAAAAGAATAGCTCAAAGCATTGCTATATAACTAAACCATTTTACTAAATTTTTTAATAATATTGTAAAAGAACTAAATCAAGTACCAACTTTACATGTATAATCTGATTTTGATCCATCACATTCTAAACCAGGTAATTTTTCAGTAACTTTTACTTCTATTATACCTGAATCTACAGCAAAAGAAGTACTATTTATTGTTATAAAAGATAAAACTATACAGACAATAAGAAGGATTTTTATAATTTTTTTCATTTTATTAATTATAAAGTAATAAGGTCAACTAAAAAAGTATAAGATGCAATTAATATTAAAATACCTATTAAAGTATTTATAACAATACTTTTTGATTTCTTTATTTTTTCTTCATCTCATCAAGAAGTTATGGTATAATATGCAGCTAAAGTTAAAAATAAAATAACAGTTATTCAAGCAAAAAATAATGCTATTTGTAATAAAGTATTAAATAATCATATTCAAGCCGATATACTACCAGATAATGCTATATGCTTCCACGATTCTATAATTCATACAAAAACAAGTCCTAAGATTCAATAAAATATTTTATTTTTTCATTCCTTTACTTTTTCATCTCTTCATCTAGATGTAAGTATTTGAATTCAAGCTATAATAAACATAAATATAGCTATGAAAAATATCGTTACTTCAAGGAAATGAATAATCATATTAAAAACACTTCAAAATTCAGAAGTAACTAATATTCATGAGTTACTTGAAGATAAAAAACTAGAACTACTAATATTTCATCAAACAGAAGCTCACCTAGTATTAAAAATATTAAATAAAGTTCAAGGTATGTTTATAAATAAAATTCATACTAATGCATACCGAATTTGTCTTTTTGAGCTTGATAATTCTTCTTCATTTGATCACATTGACATAATCATCATAACTCATGCATAAACAATATATATTATAAGTATTCATTGAATAATTAATTTTGTAATTCATAGTATTCATAATGAAAGTTTCTCGACATCATTTATTGGTTCAGAATAACCAGTTAATGAATTATTTTCTATTCATCAACTGGGGTCTTCAATATTTACAATTCCAGCAAATATATTAGGGGAAAAATATATTAGTAAGATTCAAACTAAAATTATAATTAAGGTTTTTATTTTTTTCATAATATTTTTTAATTTATAAGAAAAATGTTAAAATAATATAATTAAATGATAATATTAATAATCATATAATTATATAAATAAGAGTACTTTTTCATTTTTTTATTTTTTCTTCATCTCATCAAGATAGTAGAATATTAAATCAGGCATACATAATCATTAGAATTATAATGATTGAAAGAAAAGAATTCATCCAATCTATTATTGTTATTATTATATTTGTAGCTTGTGATAAATTATTACTTCATATACAACTATTATTTCAATTTGTACAATTTATTGTTCAGTACATTGAAGATACTATTATTCTAACAAACCTAATAACAATAAATCATATAATAGCATAAAATATTGTCATTCTTCAAGATTTTATAGCTTCTTCATTTCAGTTTGCTGTAATTATTCTATAAAATGAATAAACAGCCATAGCAATAAAAAACACTCAAGTAAGAGTTTCTAGTAATTTTATTAAAGGATTCACAATATTATTATTTAAAGAACTTGCTATAGTTCAATCAATAGTATTTCAAAAAATTATTACAGAAAAAGCAAAAGCTAGTTGCATAATAATAATTCAAATAGTTATCCAAATAATTCATTTTTTAAATTTAGAAATTTCTTCTTCAGTATTACTGATATTAATAATTTAATAACTATTGCTATAAAATAAATAGTAGCTAGAACAAAGAAAATATTTTTTAAATCTTTAGCTATTTGAATTATTACATTTGTAATTCATCAACTACTATATGAATTAAATGTTGTAAAACCTGAAATAAAATTATTTAAGATACTATTTCTAGAACTTCATCATAAATTAGCTCCTTCTCATAAATTTCAAGCAAAAGATAGTTCAGGTCAAATTATTAAAATAACAAATATTATTAATCCTATGTATATTAAAAATTTTTTCATAAAAAATATTGTTTATAAATTATTAATTAGCCATTATTCATAATCTTGCTTCTATTTCCATATCTACATATTTTTTTAATCTTCAATATTTTGTTCTTGAATATTGTTTTATAATAGAAGCTGCTTTTAAATTTTTATAATTATTATCCCAAATAGTTTTTAAGTCAAAAGGTCTTGTTGTAGCGTTATCTATATTTAATTTACAGTAAGCTGTATAATTTGCAATTCAAATTATATCTTGTTGAGATAAAAGGGGGGCATATTCTTTTTCCATATATTCTGCATCTTCAGCTCAAACTTTAAAACTCATTATAGTTCAAGCATTACCAAAAACAGCATCTTTTATACTAGGTTTATCTCATTTTTTTGCTCCATTTCATCAAATTTGAGCAATAAATTGGTGAGCCATAATTAAAGCTAAGTGATATTTTCTTGCTTCAGATAATATTTCTCAAAAAGTTTCTGTAGCAAAATTTTGAAATTCATCTACATACATATAAAAATCTTTTCTTTGATTTTCAGGGATATCAGCTCTACTCATAGCTGCCATATTTACTTTTGATACAAAAATCAAACCAAGTAATTGAGCATTTAAAGATCAAATTTTACCTTTAGATAAATTTACAAGCAATATTTTTTTATTGTCCATTATGTCTCTTATGTTAAATGCAGACTTTGGTTGTCATATAATATTTCTAATTGTAGTGTTTGTAATAAAAGGACCAAATTTTGAAGAAAAATAAGGGATCATTTCTTGTTTTTCTCTATCTCAGGTATTAGCATATTCATGCTCCCAAAAAGATTTAACAACGGGATTTTTTATTTTACTTGTTTTATATTTCATAAAAGCATCATCTACAAACAACCTAGGAACATCTATTAAAGTTCCTCCATCTTCTTCATCTTCCATTAATGTTAAACATCAATTTCTAAAATAATGTTGTATTCTAGGACCAAAAATTTCATCACCAAAGATTTTTATAAAAATTTCAGTAGCATCCATAGCGGCTCTATCCATTTCTCTTTTTCTAGCATCTATATTAGTTGATATAACCTCAAGCATATTTAATCCCATAGGTCTTTCATCATCAGCTGGATCAAAAAATATTACATCTTTAGCTCTCTCTTTAGGTATAAAATTTAAAACATCTTCAGCTAAATCTCAATGAGGGTCAACAACACAGATTCAATCTCAATTCCGTACATCTTGTCTTGCTAGATATCATATAAATACGGATTTTCATCCTCAAGATTTTCATATTATATAATGATGTCTTCCTCTATCTTTTTTGTGAAAATATATTGGTTTCTTTTTACTTCTATATTCATTCCATCAAAGTAATACCCCATCTTTAAAGACAGGAAATCAACCAAGATGTCTATGTACTTTTTTAGTTTTAATAATAGTTTTTCATTTTTTATTTATATATTTTTCTTTTTCTTCTAAAATAGTAGGTTCTTTTAGTGTTTTAAGAGCATGAGGAACCGGTAATTTTTTATATGAAAGCCAATTAATTAAAGGAGATCTATTATAATTTATATCTGGTAAATGATAAATTGTAGCCATTTCATCAGAGGAAAAAATAGATTTATTTTGAAAAAATCCAACAAGTTTATATTTAAAGGCAAAAAGTCTTAAAGGAGTTATAAGAAAAGAAAAAGATTCTTCCCAAAATTGAGGATTATCTAAAGAATTATTATATTCATCAGTAAATATAGAAGCAGATCATATTACAGAATGTATATTATTAGAAGCTTCATTTGGAGTTTTACAACTAACCAAGACTCTAATAGATGAAATAAAAGCAGGCTGTGCTGCAGATTCTCACATTACTTTTTGACTTTCTGTTTCCGCTTGATTAAATATTTTATAAGCATCTCATTCAGAAGCTCAAGGAGCATTACTTTTTCATACCATATCTTCAGGTCATTCTATTATTGCTACTATAGGGTTCCATAAAAAATCAAGAAAAGGGAGTTTTTTTCTTTTTCCATATTTTCATTTTGCAATTAAAGAAGCCGCTCTTTTAGCTTTTTTATTCCATTTTGATCATATAGGTTTTATTACTATTTGAAAAACAGCTTTATCTTCCTTTTTTAATCATCAAAAAACATTTGTGATATTATTTAAAGGATCATTTTCTAAATATTTATAACTTTTAATTGGGAAAACATCATCATGCTCTTTTCAAAGAGATGCGGCTTTTAAATAATATCATTTTTCGCTTAATTTTATATAATCTTTTTTATTTATATTTTCAACCTCAGCATCATTATATACAGATGTAAGATGTTGAGTTACAAGATTTATAAAACTTTTATAAGTTATTATCATAAAGTAAACTTGTCATTTTTCATACATAATTTCAAAACTAATTTTTGAGTGTTTAAAAATGAAATTTAGTATAGTGTCTTTTAATCAAGCTTCACTAAGCTTGTGAACTGATTTATAAAACATTGTCATTATTCATACTTTTTCTTTAAAATCTTTTTTTGTTTCCCTTTCTTTATCAAGTTTTGAATCATTCTTTGGTAATGAAATTTTTAAATATTGTAAATTTTTGGCATAATATAATTCAAATAAAAGTCTTACAATTTTTATAAATATGAAAAGTAAGATTATATATCAAATTATATATAAAATATTTTCAAATATTCATTTAAAAGAAGAAATAATTCATCAAGAATTATTTATAAGATTCTTTTTATCTGTAGCTGAATTAAAATCAGGATTAATTACACTATCGACCAAACTAGCGAATACTATATTATAGTTTGTATATATTCATATTAATATGTATATAAAAAATTTTAACATTTTTTGTTTTTATTTTATTACTTTCTTATTTATTTTATCATATTTAAAAGAATGAAACAAAACAAATCGTTTGACAAATAACAATTATTAATCAACTTATTTGTGAAATATGATAAAATTTGTTATATTTCTTGTTTTTTTTAATAAAATAGTT
>CAMZKR010000014.1 GCA_947311335.1 uncultured bacterium | reverse complement strand
TTCATTTAAAAATATCTTTTTTATCTTATTTTTAATTTTTTGCATAAAAATTTATTTAATTAATTATAAAAATTTTTCTGTTATTTTTTGTATAAAACCTTTAATTTTTTTAGTATAATTTTCTTTTTTTACTGTATCATCTATTTCGTTTCATATTTCTTTATATAATTCATAATAATACTTAGAAAAATATGCTAATTCTTCATTTTTAGATTCATAATATCATTTTATATTAGCCAAAAAATCAAATAAAAAATCTCATGCATCATTTTTATTTAAATAAATATACATCAATTTTGAATAAATCTCCATATATATATCTTTTAAATTATTATAATTTTTATCATTAAAATACATATATAACCTATCTTTCTTTAAGTATATAATTCCTGATTTTAATAAAATATCTAAATGGATTAATGCTTCGCAATAATAAGCTACAAGTCAAATCTCTTTTTTATATTTAAGTAAGTTTATACATCTAACTATATGACTAATTATTAATTCTTGTTTCAAGTTATGAATATCATCACTCATAAAAAATGATATAAATCATCAAGTTGTAGCTTTAAATTCTTCAATATTTTTATAAACTCATGTTTTTTTATTCATTTTTACTTCAGTATCTGGTGTTAACCATAATAAATGTCAAAATTCATGTCAAAGAGTTTCTATGTCATAAATTTTATAATATTTTTTTTCATCTCAAAAAATATTATATCTATATTTACTTAAAATAGTTTTATCAATAACCATACTTTGAATTTTTAAAAATGGTGTTTTTCTTTGAAAATCTAAAACATATTTAGGAAAGGCAAAAATCTTTTTTCAGAATTTTTTAGAAACTTCTTCATCATTAGGTACAACTTGAGCCGAGGGTAAACCACATAAATGTGCCCCATAATATAATATTGGAATACTTATATATAATTGAATCTTTTGTAAATTATTTAAAGAAAAATTATAAGATTCTATAAAATTATTTTTTCAAATACTTTTATAAAATCACTCATACATTTTTATAATATCTGTCAAAACTGATGAGTTAGAAATAAAATCGCTTTTTATTCTTAAATCCCACTCTGGAGCCACTGCTTTTCTATATTTATCTTCATAAAACTCTAAAGGATGAGTTATTTGAAAAGGACTAGTTATTTCCATCCAAGCATAATCAACTTCTGCCCACATTTTTATTAATTTATCTTTATTTTTTTCTAAAAAAGCTTTTTTGATAGATAATAAATAATTTAAATATTTTTCTTTTTGTTCATATATATTATCTTCTAATTCTGAAAGTTTTTTTATAAACAAATCTAACGCCTTTATTATTTCTCATATTTCTTTTTTAAAAACTTTTATATATGGCTTTGACTTATAGTTAAAATTATCTCTTACTAAAGCTGAGTAACATCTATCTCAAATTTTAGAATTATGTCATAAATCATATAAATTATTTTTATTTAAGAAACTTATTACTTCTTCTTTATCATTTTTATATTGTTTATCTAATCCCCTATTAATTCAATTAATTATATAATTATTCCAAGAAACATAAAAATTTGAAAAAGTTTTTCATACATTGTGAACTCAATAAAGTATTTCAAAATAAAAAGGGGTCAATAATCTTTTTTCTTTTATTTCATTCAAAAAATTTTCTTGCATTTTTTCTTGAAAATCTTTTGTGAAAATATAAGATTTATCAATAATTTCTTTTGCATGATTAAATTCTAACTTTTCTTTTTCTATCAATAATTTAAGTGGGGTTTCTTTTAATTCTATAATTCTAGAAAAAGCCAAAACTCTATTTTCTTTATTTTTTAAAAATTTTATATTTTCTAAAAAGCTGTCTAAAATATCTCTTTGTTTTCATTTATGATCTATTCAATTAATTAATTTATACAATTTCTTTTGCTCATTTTCATATAAATTAAGCATTTTTATTATGTTTTTTTCAAAAATATTTTTATTCATCTAATTAATAATTTTATTTAATAATTTTTTATTTAAATTTAACAATTTTTTAGTAAAATGAAAGAGTAATTAAAAAATTAATCTTAAATTATGATAAATCACATTTTATTTAAAGAAATAAAAAACTCAAATTCTAAGATTTTAGTAGTTACAAAATATTGGGATAAAAAGATTGCAAGTCAAATAATTTCAGAAATTAATAAAGATTATTCTGATATTGTTTTTTGAATCTGAGAAAATAAAATAGAAAGTATTATAAAAAAGGATATTAGTAGAGAAAATATGCATTTTATATGAAATATTCAATCAAAAAAACTACAAAAAATAATTACTTCTTGTAGTACTATCCATTCTTTGCAAAATTTAAAACATGCAGAAATTATAGATAAGTATTCAAAAAAGATATGAGTAATAACAAAAGTCTTCTTGCAAATTAATTTAGATTCTAAAAAACATAGCTGATTAAATGAAATAGAATTAGAAATATTAATAAAAGATATTGAAAAACTAAAAAATATGCCCTGAAAAAACTCCTATTGGGGAATAGAAATTTTATGAATATCTGGTATGTGAGCTTGAATATTTACTCATACAGAGAAACAAAAAGAGTTTAAATTACTAAAAAACCTAAGAGACAAATATTTACCTTGAAAATTAATATCTGCTTGAACAAGTAGAGACTATAAGATAGCTCTTAAAAATCATATAGAAGTAGTTAGAATAGGAAGTAAAATTTTAGAAGTATAATTTTTATTATTATTCAATTACTCAACTAATAATAATTTCTTCTCATAAATAAATAGCACATATCTGCCCACTAGCTATAGCTCTCTGTTTTTCTTTAAATTCTACTTTATATTTTCAATTTTCTTGAGAAAAAATTTTACACTTCTGATCTTTTTGTCTATACCTAATCTTTGCTTTAGCTTTAAAAGGAAAATTAAAATCTTTTTTTCATAAAAAATGAATATAATCCATAAAAAGTTTATCATCATATAAATTTAAGTCATCTTTAGTTCAAACAATTATTTCATTTCTTTTTATATCTTTTTTAACTACAAAAACAGGCTCTTTTTGTCATCATAAATCTAGTCATTTTCTTTGTCCAATAGTATAATAATATACTCATTTATGTTCTCATAAAATTTTTCAAGAAGTATTAAGTATATTTCATATCTTTGGTTTTATCTTTTTTTGTAAAAATTTACTCATATCAACTTTTCAAACAAAACATATACCTTGACTATCCTTTCTATTTGCATTTGGAAGTCATATTTCATTAGCTATTTCTCTTACCTGTTTTTTTTCTAAACCTCAAATTGGAAACAAAGATTTACTTAACTGAAACTGATTTAATCATGCTAAAAAATATGACTGATCTTTAGTTTCATCAATTCATTTTAAAAGATGGAAAATATTTTCTTTATTTTCTATCCAAGCATAATGCCCTGTAGCAACTTTATCATATCATAATTCTAAAGCTTCTTCTAAAAATACTTTAAATTTTATTTCACTATTACACATTATATCTGGATTTGGGGTTATCCCCTTTTTATATCCTTCATACATATAATTTAAGACTTTACTTTTATACTCTTCCCTGTAATCAAAAGTAAAAAATGGAATATCTAAAAATTTAGCTACTTTTTTAGCTTCCTCTATATCATCTTTAGTAGGACAATATTCTCCTTTTGGGGCTAAATAATTTATCATAAATCAAGCCGTTACATCAAAACCATCTTTTTTTAATAAATAAGCACTTACTGCACTATCTACTCAACCAGATAATCAAATTAATATTTTTTTTTTCATATTTTTATCGTTTTTTTTTATTATTTTACATAATAATAATTTTAAATAATATGACAAGGTTCAATTTTTTTATTTATTAATCTTTTAAGTATGAAAAATTTATTTCTAAAAATTTTATTTATTATTTCAATTATTTTAACTTTTACTTCATGTACATCAAATAATTCTCAAGTAAAAACAAATGAACAATGAAAAAGAAATAATATAAAAGTTAATACTATTAAAAAAGATGAAAAAGAAAATAAAGATGTAATAATAAAAAAGAACATGAAATCTAATGAAAATATAATGACAGAAAAAGAATTTATTAATAGTTGAAGTGCTAAAGCTATAGAAAATGAAACAGATTTATGGAGTTTCTTTAGTAATGATGATATTGGTTTTTCTTTAAATTATCCCCTAAATACAGAATTGCTTAGCGAAGATAAATATCCTACAAATACAAATAAGACTTATTTAAAAATTACTATAAATAGTATTTGAAACCAAGAATCTTCCACAGATTTTAGTAAAGAAGAGCAAAAAAAGAATATAGAAGAATTATCTAAATGAAATTTTTGAGTTAAAAATTGATTTTCTTTATCTGATTCACAAAAAGTAAAATCAATTTGATTTTTATTCGCTCAAGATTATATAACTTTATCTCGTTTTGAGATTTGTAATGTTACTTTAGAAAGAGAATTACTTTTCTATTTTAATAATAAAGAAATAAAAATAACTTCTTATGCTCCAATTAAAAAATTAAAAAAATTAATGCCAGAATATTTTACAACTAATAAAAATAATTGTTGAAATGAATTAATATGGAATTTTGAAAAACAAAAAGATTTTTATATAACTTTAATTAATAAAAAAGCTTCAAAAGAAATTCAATATTGGTATGATGATTTTGATAAAATGAGTAATACTATTATTTTTGATCATAAATAATAGTATTACTTTATGTCCTAGTTACTATAAAAAATAAATATTTTTTGTGTTACATATTACAAAATAAAGTGATTTCTCAATTTTAAAAATAAATAAAATTAGTTAATAGTATAAATATGTTTTTACTTATATCAGCTAAAATAAAATTTAATATC
>CAMZKR010000013.1 GCA_947311335.1 uncultured bacterium | reverse complement strand
TTCTAAATTATCTAAACGTCAAACTATAAAAACCCTCTGCCTATTTTGAGGTAGTCAAAAATCTTTTGTGTTTAGTACTTGAAATTTTACATCATAACCAGCATTTTTTATTCTATCTAAAATGCTTTCAAAAAATTCAGTAAATCTTTTGCTTAATAAATTTTTTACATTTTCAAATATAAAATATTCAGGCTGTTTTTTTTCTAGAATCTGCAATAAATACTCAACTAGAATAGTCCTTCAACCTTCTAAATTTTGCTTACCTGCAACCGAAATATCTTGACAAGGAAATCAACCAGTCAGAAGGTTAAAATTAGGTAAATCTTCAATATTTATTTTTGTTACATCTCATAAATCAGGAGCTGCTGGAAAATGCTCTTTATAAACTATTTTCGCGAATTTGTCTATTTCGCTAAATCCTATATGCTCTATATTTTCTTTTCCAATACTTTTTTCTAAAGCTAAACTAAAACCACCTATTCAGGCAAAAGTATCTAATATTTTTATTTTTCTCATTTTTATATTTTTAAAAGGATTTATTCCATATCTGGGTTTATTTCAATCTTTTTTATTTTTCAATTATATGGACTTTCTATATTGTCCATTTCTTGTGCCTTATATATTTCTGGTGTTTGAGGCATAAATTTGATTACTTGCTTTAAAACTGTTTTTTTCCACATATTTAATTGAGGGTCATTGTCTGGATTCCAGGGGGAGTATTTTTTTCCTTTTCAAGAGTATGATTGAGAGTATTCTCTAAATTCAAGTATATCATCTTTAGACATATATTTATATATCTTTTTTCATTTATAACTAATAACTACATATGCTCACACAGCGTTTCATCTTTCTTTTTTTCATAGTCTATGGTCTATCTCATGTATTATCTTTTGTTCTAATCACATTAATAATGTAAATTTATCTTTTTCATATACTATTTCTCAATAAATACCGTCTACTCATGCATTAAATAGTATTGTTACATATCATTTATATGAGATAACAGCTGATGCCTTGCCTTTATAAGGTAGGATGTAACACTCATCAGATATTCACGGAGTAAGTCAAATTTGTGCTAATCATATCACAGCTCATACAAGTGATTCTTTATCATTAAGTAATGACGGTATTTTTGTTATTGAAAAATTTATTCAGGACAAAAATTTATTCAGTGCATTTTTATCTTGCTTCATATAATTCAGTAATGATCTTTGATTTTCATTTTTAAAATTTAATAAAAAATTTTTAGATCTTTCTTTTATTGATAATTTATTGTTATTTTCCATTTTTTTTACGTTTAAGTTTAAGTTTTTTAAGTTTTTCATCTCTTATTTCAAGAGATCTTTCATAATATTCTTCATCTTCTATATCTTGTTTTGTTTTATATCAATTTCTTACATATTCTATTATATGATTAATGTAAGAATTTGTAACTTTTTTTCTTTTACTTTCTAAATCTTTTATTTTTAATCGTATAAAGTTTTTATCTTTATCTGATAAGTTGCTTGCTTCTAAAATTGTATTTAATCATGATTCTACATGTTTTAGTCTTTTTAATTTACAATCAGTTTTGTATATGACATCAACATTAATTTCGTCAGGATCTGCTATTGTAATTGTACTATTATTATCAGCTAGCATATTTGCTATAGTAATAGCTTTATCTTTAGATAAAAATATCTCTCTTTGTGAATATTCAAAAGTTACTCAATTTGTTACTTTTTCCTTTATTACAAGTATATGTGTTATAACTTCAGTAGATAGTCATTTTTGCATTTCTTAATTTTATATAATAAATAAATTATTATTTTTAGATTTTCATTCTTTTAAATAATCTTCAACCTTTTTATACAAAAATACATTAAATCAGTTTTTTCTATCTAAAAATTCCTGAAGAGTCCATTTGTACTTAAAAAATGTATTTTTATGTTTAAGTATATTATTATATGTGTCTATTCATTTTTTAATTTCTAAAATATTAAAACTTTTTATTTTATGCTTTATAGATTTCTCTAAACTTTTTGTTAATTTATTATGAATGATAATATTCTTATTATTCCAATAATCAAGTATATCTAATATATTATTATTAATTATTATTATTTTCTTATTATTATTGGGTATACTTTTTTCACCCCCTAGGGGTATACTTTTTTCACCCCCTAGGGGTATACTTTTTTCACCCCCTAGGGGTATACTATTTTCTATATTAATCATATAATTACTCTCTTTTGTTTTTATAATTAATTGTCTTTTATGTAATTTTCTTAATACATTAATGACACTACGTTTTGTTATTTGTAGTCATTTAGATATATAATTTAGGCTTCAATGATAAGTATTTTTTCAATCTTGCGAATACCCATATATTAAAGCATATAGTAATAATTCATTTCATTTTAATCATAAATCATATATCATAAATCATTGTATATTTATAAAAGTTATTTTTCATCTTGAAGTCATGAAAATATATTTTATTAAGTATAAATAAGTTTTTATTTAGTTAAACCTCTATAAATTAAAAATTCTCTTTTCTGTTCTTTCAACACATTTTACAAACTAATATATATCTCATATTTGTTTTTATTATAAAAAATTTCCTTTTAATTATATTCTACAAATGATATATTTGGGTATTTATATAAAAGAAGTTTTTTCTTTATTCTATAAACAGGATTTTTTGCAGTAAAGCTAGATTTTACATCTACAACTATTTGTTTATTCTTTTCATTATCATAATACATAAAATCAGCTATATATTTTATTGATCTTTCTGTTTTTCAAAAAATACTAAATTTAGGTTGCAACTCAAAAACTGGTTGCAATTCTAAGTCTTTTATATTTCAAGCCCTTTCTAAAAGTTTTAACTGCTGATAATACTTAGCTTCTTTTTTGCTATCAAATTTTATTCAGTTTATAATAACTTTTTTATTTCAATACTTATTTCTTTTATACATTTTCATAATTAATTAAATTATTAGAATTTTTATATTTAATCTTCATTTTTTCAATTTATTAATATCAAAATAATTTTATCAATTTCTTTTATTCTTTCTTTAAATTCTTTAAATTTATTCATTGTAGAATCTAAAGTAAACATAGATTTAAGAATTTGAATTTTTTCTTGATTATATCACAAAATTGCGATAATCTTTTCATTGCTCATAATGTTTAAAATTAGTAAATATTAAAATATTATTTTCTTTTATATGTAAGTATAAAAATATAGCTAAAATACAAATAACTTTTAGTGTATATATTTTATTATTATTTTTGTTAAGTTTTAAATTTTAATTATTTTTCAATTTAAAATTTGTGTTTCAATTTCTTTTTTATTTCTTCAAGCAATTCTTTTATCTACTTCTTGATGGTGTTCTATACTACAAACAAAAGCTATATTATTTGTAAAGTTTCTCAAATATGGATAGTCTTTTTTATTAAGAATATGAGCAAAACACCAAGCTTTTGGTTCTAAAACATACTTATTACAAATAATGCATTTTTTTTTGCTATTAAAAACCTTTTTAAAGACTTCTTTTTCTCATCAGGTACTATTTAGCCTTTTTTGTTTTTTAAAACTAATATGTCTAAGTTTTGACATTTTAAGTGTATTTTGTAGTCCTATATGTTCCATACAATATTTAATTAATGGATTCTGATTTAATTTTCAACATATTTTACAGTATTTCGTCATCTTTAAAAGTTAATTATAAATATTCATACTATCTAAAATAGTATAGACTATAATTTAATTATTTTTTAACTTCTGCTATATTAATATGATTAGATAAAGCTAAATCAAATAACTTTTTTTTAGTAATAGTATTTCTTCATATTTTAACTACTTTAATATAGCTTCTAGCTATAATAAATCAATTAATATTTTTTATAAAAGGTTTCACTTTTTCACTAGTAAAAGTACCTTTATATAATCTACATATATCATTAAAAGTCTTTAAATCTTTTTTAAGTTCTTTTAAAATATATTTAGAGTCTTTTTTAAAACATCTGTTTTCTTCGTTATCTACATATATTTTTACTGTAAATTCCATAATATTTTTTATATTATATTTTATTTTTTAAGTTTTTTTAACCTACTTTTTAATTAATGTAGGTTGTTATTTAGAAATATATTTTAAACTTCAAGCCAGTCATCTCATAGTAAATCGGTTTGACTAGGTAACCAAGGCATAAGCTCTTCTTTCTCATAACCTAAACTTCCAGCTGGTATTGTTATATAAATATAAGGTTTAGTCATTTTAGATAATTTAGTTGGTATTTGTAATGTTAGAAATAGTCATTTACCATTCCAATTTTCTCTTGATACTCTTCAACCATTTTTAAGTATCTCTAATGCTTTTCAAAAATTCATAATCTTTTTAGATTAAATATTAAAATATAATTTTTCTTTATACTCTTAAATTTAAAAGAGTAGTTAATTATTTTA
>CAMZKR010000012.1 GCA_947311335.1 uncultured bacterium | reverse complement strand
TGAAAAAATAATTAATAATTAATATTTATTCAAAAATCTAATTTAGATTCATATATTCATGCTATTTGTTCAAAGTCTATTAATGTTCATATTTTTATTTTATAAGTATAAATATTTTTATTTCAATTAGTATTTAGTGTTCAATTTTCAGATGCGATGATTTCATTTACATTTATTTTTTTTATAGTAGATGAATAGATTATTTGATCATATCATATTCACTTATTTCAATCCCAATTAATTATTTCATTTGAGTTTGGATTTTCCATTGGAATTGTTTTATTTAGAATAATATCAAATCATGCTCAAACAGTTTCTACTGTTATTATTATCTCTTTAGAAAAGTTATGTGTATTAAACGTTAAGTCTCCCATATTTAAACTTCAAGTACTTATTGTAAATTTTATTTGATCTACATAAAAGATAGTTTCTTCTTCTAGTTCTATTCATCAATTAGTACTTATTTTAAATATATGTTTATATTTTCAAAAAGGTATATTAGAAGCTGTATATAAAGCACTTGTTGATGTTGTTGAATTATTTATAATAGAACTAGAATTTATATTTAATCACCAAGAACTTCAATTCCATCTATATAATTCACTAATTTGACTTGATGTATTTATTCATGTTCATCATGTATCATGATAATCAAAATTAAAACTAAAATTTCAAACAGGATATAACCTATTTTCTATAATTGATTTTGAATCTAGTACTGGTCAATTATCTAAAATAACAAAACTTGAGATATTTAAACTTTCACTAGTTTGATTTCAGTTAACTATTTTTAAATAACATGTTGAATAAGTCCCTACTGTTAAATAACTAAATGTAACTGTATTATTTCATATATTACCTGTATCATTAGCGCTTGTACATCATCAAAAATATTGAATAGTTCATGCTATTGGAGAACTAAAAGTATATGAAGGGAAATGGTTATTATTTGGTGTTGGAATAGGGGTGATTTCAGTTAAAATTATACTTGACGATTCTATAGTAAATGGGGTAATATTTAAACTATGAGTAAATCCGTTAAAATCTGTTAATTGAATGATACAATCATCATATAATCAATCTGGCATATTTCATCAAATTCAGTCTATATCAAAATTTATTATATTTTCTCAAATAGTAGCTGAATTTGTTATTGATTTACATGTTCAAGGATAACTTAAACTTCATGTAGCATTTGTTATAAATTTATAACTTGGTGTTTTATCACTTGTAGGAGTAGGTACGGGATCTTTTTCATAAAATAAAACTATTCACCATTTATTTGAAAAATATTCTTGAACTCAGTTTATTTCAGCTTGATCTAAAGTATGATTCCATGAGATATGTTCTCATATATTTCATTTAAAATAATATCATTCACTTATATTTATAGGAATATTATCAGAAGCTCTAACAGTATCATTTACAATTGCTCAAAGTGCTATAGCTCATCAATGAGCATATTGTTTGTCTGTATGAGTTTGAGTATTTGCTAAATTACCATTTAGATAAATTTTTAAAGTGTTTTTAGAATCAATAGTTGTTTTAGAATCTTGAACAATCATTGCAAAATATACAGTATTTATAGAAGCAGGTCATAAATCTACAGATTTATATTTATTTCAAGTATCCCATTCATTACTATTCCATACTCATGCATAAATATGTCAATTATGAATTATAAAACTATATCATCTTATACTTCATCCTTGCTCGTAAATGGTTTGAAATGTATTTACATCATTTCAAGTTTTAAATACTGTTGCAAATGACTTTTCATTAAAAAAAGTATTAGTATTTATTTCTGGTTGATTTGATATATTATAAAATTTATATCAATTAAAATAAATTGAAGGCAGGGAATTGATTGAATTTGTTTCATAAATTGGTATTTTTGATGGAGTAGATTGAGTAGCATTAAATCAATTTTCTTTATCAATTAAAATTCATATACTATCTCAATTATTATTTCATTCATCATTTAAAATTCAGTTTCAGTTTGTATCTTGAGCGTCATAATGAAAAACTATATTTGGTATAATATTTGGTTGAAGTTCTCAAACATGAAACAAGACTTCTTTTGTTGAACTTGTATAATCTTTGTTTGAAATTGAAAATATTATTTTATATTTTCAATTTGTTATTCATATGACGGGATATTTTGCTTCAAATGTACCTATTGTCTTGTTTGCAAAGTTAATTAAAGTTCAAGAAATATCAGTTCACCAAGAAACTCAATTCCATTTATATATTTTTATATTATTTGTATTTATATCTATTAAATTTCAAAAATCTCAATCATCATATTGAATTTTAATATCAAAATTTCAAGGATAAATTACTCATGTTTTGGCAGGAATTATATAATTTATAGTTGGTCATTTAATTAACCATTTATTTTTAAAATAAGAGTCAATTCATTCAACTTCTTTATTTGTTAATGCATGATTCCAAGATATAAATTCTCATATATTTCATGAAAAAATATGTCATACTCAACTCTGATTACTTGTATTAGATAATTTTATTGTTCCATCAGATCTTCATAATTCTATTCATCAACTATGAGGGTTTTGAACATCAACATTATATAGAGTTCATATAAGAATTCAATTAACATACATTTTTAAATTTCTATTTGCTAATAGAATATCTGTACTATCTTGAATTAAGATTATTCTATATTCAGTATTTGCTTTTATATTATTTAAGAATAAGCTTTTATATTGGTTTCAATTTCCCCGTTCAGCATTATTCCATACTCAAGCATATAAGTTACCATTTTCAATTTGTATAGCATATCATCTTGTTCCTCATCACTGCTCATATATATTTTGGAAACTTGTTATATCATCTCAAGTTTTTAATATCATTGCAAACGATTTTTCATTATAGTTTGATGTATTAATTAAAGCTTGGTTTCATATTGAACTATATTGATTTCATCAAAATATAGCTCAAGAATGTACTCAAATAGATTTTTCAAAATAAATTGGAGCATTATTATTTGTTCATTGTATTGCATTGTATCAGTTAAATTTATCTATCCATGTATTAATATAATCTCAAGAATTTGGTTCATCTGTATAATTATTATTTCAATTTATATCAAATCAATCAAAGAAAAATACAGGATTAACTATAATATTTGGATTAATTAAAAACCATTTATCCCTAAAATATTTATATAATCAGTTTATTTCTATTGTTGTTAAAACTTGGTTCCAAGATAATATATCTCAAATATAACCTTTAAAATAATTTATTTCATTTCAAATTAAAGCAGAATTATTAAGCATATTTAAGGTATCATTTTTTGTTGCTCAAAGTCATATAGTTCACGAATTTGTAAACATATAACAATCAAGTCATCATGGAATAGTGCATTGTCAATGAGTTAATTGAAGTGGTACATTAATTATTGTTGTAATTTTTTCTCAATTTAAATAAACACTAAAATCATTATTGACATAAGAATCATGATTTATAATCACATTATAGGTTGTGTTTGTAGATATATTTCATAAATTAGCTATTTTATATTGATTTGAAGTAGACCAATCAATATTATTCCATACTCAAACAAATAAATTTCATGAATTTATTTGAATTCAATATCATTTATCACTTGCTCATTGTTCATATATAGATTGAATACTTGTTATATCATCTGAAGTTTTAAATACAATTGCAAATGATTTTTTAGTATATCAAGTTCAGGAATTTATATTTGTGTTATCTTGAATAGTATATAAATCATTTATTCAATCAAAAAGTAATCAAGGTTTTGTATTTATTCAATATTTTTTAAATCTAGCTTGCTTAATATTATCTAACTGGCTTCAAGTATTATTATTGGCTTTATCTATAAGTTGTTTTATTAAATCATTATCATTAGGTTCATTTAAAGGATTTCAATCTCAATCAATATCTTGTAAATCAAGATGAAAGATTTGATTAGAAATATCACTTGGAACAAGTGCAAACGCAAAAAAACTCTGTAAAAAAATACATGTCATTACAGTTATTAATAAAATTAAAGATTTTACTTTATTTTTAGGCATATTAATAAATAAATATATTAATTTTATTTTATCAT
>CAMZKR010000011.1 GCA_947311335.1 uncultured bacterium | reverse complement strand
TAATAAATTTTGAAATTAAAAAACTATTAAATAATAAAGAAACTTATAAGTATTATAAGTTTCTTTATTATTTAATAGTTTTTTAATTTCAAAATTTATTAAATCATAGGCATGCTTCTTTCATTTCATTAAAATTATATGACTTCTATTTTCTATTTCTTGAATTCTTTCTTTTTCTTCAAGAGCAATCTTATAGAAATATTTTTCAGTTTCTATAATCTTTTTTACTTTTGTTTCCATCTTTTCTTGATCTAATGTTCTTAAATTATGAATCCTATCAGCAAATTTTACATATAAACTATCTTTATCTAAATTTTTTAATCATCCAAAATATTCTTTATTTCTTAATTCTTTTCATTTATTAATTAGTTCTTTATATCTTATATTTAATTCTTTTTCTTTTTTCAAATCTTCTTTTGTTTTTTTTAATTCTATTTTTATTATTTCTTCTTTTTCTTTTTCACTTAAGTATAATCTCCAATCTTTTTTTGTTAGATGTCACACTATATTTGCTATTTCTTCTCAGAATTCTTTTTTCAATTCTTTATATGTCATTCGTAAATCTTCTTTTGCATCATGTAATAGTGCTGATATTATTTTTGTTAGATTTGTAAAAGGTAATTCTTCAAGTATTATTTTCATAGTTTGCTCTGAATGCATAAAAGCTTTTTCAAATTTTCAATTTGAATCTTTTCTTCTTCTTGTTTTTAAACTAAAAGCTTCTCGCATCATATGATAGGCTTTTAAAAATTTTAACATTTCAATTTGTACTTTATTACTTCACTTATTTAATCATTTTTGTTGATAAACCGTTTTATATATTTTATCATAATATTTTGTTACACTTTCTATTGTAAATCAATATCTAAGTTCAAAATCAAAAATAGCTACATTTAAATTTTTTCTAGTTAACCCATCTTTTTTTATTTTTATTTTTTCTCAAAATACTAATTCTTCAAAGAAAAATTTATAAAATTTTCTATACATTTTAGTATTTGATTTTATATCATCGAATACTAAATTATAATTAGGGTTTTCTTTTTTTTGATTTGCTATAAATAATTCAACAATATCTTTGAATATTTGTAATTCTTCAATATTTACAGTATTTTTTTCAATATTAGAAATATATAAAATACTTGGGTTATATTGTTCTAATATATTATTTATTTCTTTACAAAAATCATGACCTACTTTTATTATTTTATGCGAGAAAGTATTTTTTTGTAAAGCTTTTAATATTTTAATAATAACATTACAAGATAATCACATAAATATATATCTAATCAAAGAATAGAATATTTATTCTATAATTAAAATATAAATTGTCAAGTAAGAGATCTTATATATTATATAATTAAAACAATAAAAAAGATATAAATTTTAAAATTTATATCTTTTTTATTGTTTTAATTATTTTTTTGTATCTTCTTTAGATACATCATTTATATTAGTATTTGTTTGTTGTATAGCTTGAGATAATTCCATCATTGAAGTAATTTCTGACTCCTTAGGAACTTTAAATATAGAATCTTTAACGCTTTCATTATACTCAGTTATAACCATAGTAGTTTTTTCTCATTTAGAAGATTCATTCTCACCGTACATAAATATTCATTTATATAAACATCATTTTCATTTACCACTTTTATCATCAAAATAATAACAAGTCATGTTTTTTCAATTTATTTTTTCTTTTTTAGTTTCTTTTATTTGTTCTTTTGGAACATTAGATAGTTCTTTTAAATTAAAAAAATTAGTTTGTCATCAACCTTCATTAGGATTAACTTTTGTCCAATATATTTTATCATTTACCTTCATTTGTTGGTATATATTTTTATCAACAGATAATATTTGCATCATTTTTATTGGTAATTTTTCTACATCAGGAGCAATTAATTTGTTTATAACTATAAGTTGATTTTCTCATTTTTTATAATAAGTAGCTTCATTTTCCATTCATAAACTACTTTTAACAGATAATTTAAAAGAATATTCTTTCCAATCTTCTACTACTGGGGTTTTATTTTTATTATTATCAACCACAATTTTTTTATTTGAGTCACTTTTATTATTATTAATTGTATCATTAATATTATCATTTTTCTTTCAACAACTAGTTATACTAAGTAAAAGTAAAGCAACTAAAAGTATTTTTATAAAATTTTTCATTTATTTTTAAGTAAGTAATAAAATAAGAATAATTATATTATTTAAATTATTTTTTTTTTCAAAAGAAAATAAGCTTATTTATAATTAGACCCTAGTTTTACTTTTTCATTCATCTTTTTCAACTTCAGCATCAACTACATCATCATCTTTTTCATTTTCTTTATTTTCTCAAGTAGTTTGTGTTTGTCATTCATTTCATGGCTGACTATATAATTTTTGACCAATTTGCATCATAATATCATTTAATGGTTTTGTAGCTGTTTCATATTCCTCTTTTGTAGCATCTGTTTTTCAAAGAATTTCTTTTACTTTTTTTATTCAATCTTCTATAGATTTTTTATCAGTTTTTTCTATTTTCTCTTTATTATCTAAAATCATTTTTTCAGCTTGTGCAATAGTTGAATCAGCTAAGTTTCTAGCATCAACTAATTCTTTTTTCTTTTTATCTTCACCTTTTTTACTTTCAGCTTCTTTAACTAACTTTTCTACCTCTGATTCATCCATACCAGTAGATCCTTGTATTGTTATATTTTGTTCTTTACCTGTTGCTTTATCTTTAGCTGTAACCTTAAGTACTCAATTGGCATCTATGTCAAAACTTACTTCTATTTGAGGAATTCATCTAGGTGCAGGAGCTATTCCATCAAGCATAAATTTTCATAAAGATTTATTATCAACAGCCATTTCTCTTTCTCATTGTAATACATGTATTTCAACTCAAGGTTGATTATCAACAGCTGTAGAAAATGTTTCAACCTTGTTAGCTGGAATAGTAGTATTTCTACTAATCATAGAAGTTCTTATTCATCACATAGTTTCTATACCAAGAGTTAAAGGAGTAACATCTAAAAGTAATACATCAGTTACATCTCATCCAATAATTCAAGCTTGTATAGCAGCTCACATAGCAACAGCTTCATCAGGATTTATTCAAGTATTTGGTTTTTTCCCAAAAAATTCTTCTACTTTTTTAACTACTAATGGAGTTCTTGTTGAACCACCAACAAGTAATATTTGATGTAATTCAGAAGCTTTTAATCAAGCATCTTCTAATACTTTTTTACAAGGGATAATACTTTTTTTAACTAAATCTCATATAAGTTCTTCAAATTTAGCTCTAGTTATTGTCATCATTAAATTTTTTGGACCACTTGAATCTACAGTTATGTATGGAAGATTTATATCATATTCTGTGGTACTTGATAACTCTTTTTTAGCTTTTTCAGCTTCATCTCTAACTCTTTGAAGAGCCATTGGATCATTCCTTAAATCAATTGCTTGATCTTTTTTAAATTCATCTATAATCCAATCAAGGATTTTTTTATCAAAATCATCTCAACCAAGATGAGTATCTCAATTTGTAGCAAGCACCTCAAATGTTCATTCTTCAGATAACTCTAAGATAGAAATATCAAAAGTTCATCCTCATAAATCGTAAACTGCGATTTTTTCATTTTTTCACTTTCATGCTCAATAAGATAAAGCAGCAGCAGTTGGTTCGTTAACAATTCTTTTTACTTCAAGACCCGCAATTTTTCAAGCATTTATTGTAGCTTGTCTTTGATCATCATTAAAGTAAGCAGGAACTGTAATAACAGCTTCTGTTATAGTGGTTCATAAAAATTTTTCAGCATCTTCTTTTATTTTCATAAGTACATGAGCCCCTATTTCTTCTGGTCTAACTTCTTTTCAATCAAATTTAATTAAAGCTGCTCAATCCTTTCCTTTTACAACTTCGTAAGGAACAGAGGCTATTTCTTCTTTTACTTCATCAAATTTCCTACCTATAAATCTTTTAGCAGAAAATATAGTTCAAGCAGGATTAGTAATTGCCTGTCTTTTTGCTGGAGTTCAAACTATTATACTTCAATCTTTGTTAGCAACTATAGATGGAGTAGTTCTATTTCACTCAGCATTTGGTATAACTTTAGCTTCTCATCATTCCATGAAAGCTACACAACTATTTGTTGTACCTAAATCTATTCAAATAATTTTTCACATAAATTTTTATTTAATAAATATAAATTATAAAGTTTTAATAATATATACTTTATATAATACATATTATATAAAAATATTATTCCTGTCAAAAGTTTTTTAGCACTTTTTTTACTTTGGTGCTAATTATTATATTATTATTCCTATTTGAAGGTAAATATAATAAATATTTGAAAATATTTAAATAATATAGTACTATTTATTATAGTATATAATCATACGATTTTTATGAATAAAGGGAATAAAAATGAAGAAATAGAAGTAAAAGAAAATCATGAAATTTTATCTGATAATATATTGGATGAAATTAATAAAACCTCTTCTTCTGCTTTTTTAACTGTATTATGATTTAGATCATTTGATCCAGATAATCTTATTGAGTTATTAGGGGAAAGAAGAGAAGCTGATAATTATACAAAAGTAGTTTAAATGTAAAATTGATGTAAAAAAATAATAATAGATTAATTAGTTATTATTTTACAAAATCAACTACTTTTTTAAAAATTTTTGGATTTCTGATTGATAAGTTTGAAAGAATTTTTCTATTTAAACTTACTTTTTTCATATATAATGAATTAATAAACTTTGAATAATTTAATCCGTATTCTCTTACAGCAGAATTAATTCTTATTGTCCACAATCTTCTAAAACTTCTTTTTTTTACTTTTCTTCAAATATAAGCGTTTAATCAAGCTTTCATCCAGGCATTTTTTGCTCTAGAAAATACTTTTGAACTAAGTAATCTATATCACTTAGTAGCTTTTATCATTTTTTTATGTCTTTTTTTAGTCATAAGACCTCTTTTAACTCTAACCATTCTTACTTAATTAATAATAATAATTTTTTAAATGAACTAAATATGTGGTAATTGCCTTTTTATCTTTTTAACCTCAGCATCAGAAACTGTTAATCCATATTTATTTCTTTTTTTAGCTTTTTTTGTTTTATCAGAAAGCAGGTGCCTTTTTGAGCATTTTCCAAGCTTAATTTTACCACTTCAAGTAATTTTAACTCTTTTTTTTACTCAACTTCTTGTTTTTAATGTCATAATACAAAAATTATAATTAAATTATTTTATTGGTTTTAGCATTGCTATAAAAGTATTTCAATTTCTTTTTATTTGTCACTCAAGTTTATATATTTCATTTAAAGATTCTACAAAGCTAATTATTTTATTATTTGCAATATCTCAATAATTATTTTCTCTTCATCTTAACATTAATGATATTTTTAATGCATGTCATCATGCTGCAAACCTCTCGGATTGCTTTCTTTTTATTTCTAAATCATGATCCCCTATTTTAAAGGTAATTCTTAGAGTCTTTAAGTCAGGAGATTTTCATTTAGCTTTATTCTTTTTTTCTAATTTCTTTTGCTTATAAAGAAATTTTCAAAAATCAAGCATTTTTACTATAACAATATCTCATTTTCTTCACATTTCCATTAAGTCTAATTTTTTAGATGAAGCTTGTTGTTTAGCTTCGTCTAATGTCATTTTTCATAAATTATCTCACTCTTCAGTTATTAATTGCACTTTATAAGCAACTATATTATTATTTATTAGTCTTTTTTTCCCTCTCATTAATTAAATTAAAATTTAAGATTGTTCTAGACTTTTTAGCATTTTTACAAATTTAGATTTTTTTCTAGAAGCATTATTCTTATGTATTATATTCTTTTTTACTAATTTATCAATTATAGATTGTAAACCCGACTTAACTGTTTTTCAA
Source organism: uncultured bacterium (assembly GCA_947311335.1). Lineage (GTDB taxonomy): Bacteria > Patescibacteriota > Gracilibacteria > BD1-5 > UBA6164 > UBA6489. The sequence continues at coordinate 1,371 of CAMZKR010000011.1, read as the reverse complement.
TCTTTATTTTTTTTATTTAAAAATACAGTTTTAGCGGCTTTTGCATCTTTTTCTTTTATTGCTTTTTCAAAACTAACTCTCGCTTCTCTATAAATATCTTTAAAGTGATCATTTTTAGATTTATTTCTTTTATTTTGTTTAAGTTGTTTTTTTGCAGACTTAATTATTGGCATCTTTAATAGTTTATATGTAAAAAAAATTACTTAATTAACTCAAATTGAGACAATAAGCGAAAGGATTATATTAAAAAAATTTTATTAGTCAAAGTTTTTTTATAAAAAATTTTTTCTTAGTTTTCATCCTTTACTACTAACTTTTTTAATTATTTTTTCTATTAAATTATTTTTAACCTTATCATCCAATGTTGAATTCATTGATTGAATATATATTTTAAAACTTAGACTTCTTTTAAATGGAAGTTGATTTTCATTTTCATATATATCAAATAAATCAACTTTTTTTATAAAGTTTATATCAGTTTTTTTAATAGTATTTAGAATATCTTTTCATTTAATGTTTTTATTAACAACAAAACTTAAGTCAAAGTTGTTTTCTTGATAGTTTGAGATTTTCTTAGATTTTATTTTTTCAAAAATAAAATCTTTTAATTCATTTAAATTAATTTTAAAAAATCAAATTCTATTTTTTATTTTAAAGTTATTTGATATCTTTGGATGAATCTCTCAAACAAGACCAATAGATTTACCTCTTACAAATATTTCAGCAGTTCTTCATTTATGAGTATAATTAGGGAGTTTATTTTTTAAATCATAAAAAAAATTATTAACTCAGATTTTTCTTAAAAAATCAGATACAATAGATTGAATATCAAAATAAAGTAGATCTTTTTTATTTGTAATAATTCAAGATATATCATAATTTTCTTTTATTTCATTTCATTTTTTTGAAAATACTTTTCAAACTTCAAACAATTTTAAATTTTGAGTATCTTTTATATTTTTTTCAATACTTGATATAAGATTTGGAATTAAATCTCATCTCATATGTGTCATTTCTTCAGAAAGATAATTTTTTAATTTAACTAAATTTAAGCAATTAAGTCATAATTTATTTTGTAGTTTTTCATTCACAAAACTATAATTATATATATCAAAAAATCATCTTGTACAAAAGAAATTTCTAGCTTCATTTTTTAATTTATATGTATTTGTTTGAATAATAGCTCATAAATTTATTTTAGGGATAGTTGGTTGTATTTTATTATATCAATTTATTCTTGCTATTTCTTCAGCTATATCTGCTTTAAATTGTAAGTCTTTTCTCCAAAAAGGAATATTAAGTTTTTTTCCTTTTTTTTCTATTCATAGATTTTTAAGTATTTTTATTACCTCTTTTTCCTTATAATTTATT
>CAMZKR010000010.1 GCA_947311335.1 uncultured bacterium | reverse complement strand
TTTATATAAAATAAAATATTTGTAAAATTAAAATTTATTAAGATATATTTGAAACAAAAAATAAAGAGAAAACTGTATTAGAATATTAAAATCTAAATAAATTTTTTAGAAATATTTGACTTTTAGTAAAATCTAAATATTATCTACCGAGTGGTAGGTAGTATTTTTTATTATTAATTATATGAGAAAAGAGGTTATATTAGAAAAACTTGAAAAAATATTTTATGAAAAATCTTTTAGTGATGTAAGTATGCAATATATAGCTAATTATTTAGATATAAGAAAAGCTTCTGTTTATTATTATTTTTCTTCAAAAGAAAGATTAATAAAAGATGTTTTAAATTATTCTTTTGACAATTATAAAATTTTTATAAAAAATCTTCCAACTAATAATTTAAAAAATTTAATATATGATTTTATAAAATTTCCTAATAAATCTAAAAATGTATTTTCTGTAATTACTCAGAAATGATATTGTAATAAGCAAGAACTAAAGGATATTATACAAGAAAAACAAAAAGATATACTTGAATTGTTATATCTAAACCTAATAACTAACTACAAATTTTCTAAAGAAAAATCTTTTTTATTTATCTCATTACTTGATGATTTATCAAAAAAGAGATGTATTTTTGGAGATTGTGATATGAATATAAAAAGTTTAATTAATGAAATTATAAAAATATTTTAATTCTTAAAATACTAAATAAATGTTTAAAAAGATTATTATTATTAGCTTAATTAGTATTACTTTTTTATCATCTTGTAATAAAAAGAAAGTTAAAGAAATAACAAAATATTATAAAACAGCCATGTAAGTTCATCTTGAAGTATACAAGATAATTCAAGTAATTTTATATGATATACAAAATGAATAAAGCAAATATTCCTTGCTACAAAAACTCCTTGAAGAATTACTTTACTAAATAAAAATATATGAGACAAAGTTTATAAATGAGATTTAATAGCAAATCTTGATTCTTCTGAAGCTAAAGCTAATTTCTCTTCAACAAATAATATAACTAATAATTTAATAGATTTAAAAAAATCTATAGCTAAAGCTATGAACGAACAAATAAAAGCTATGCAAGCAAAAATAGAACAAACAAAAGCCTCATTAAAATGAACAACTAGCTGAATAAAAGATACCCAAAACATTACAAATAGTCAATTAGAAACAGCTAAAACTAATTTAGAACAAGCTAAATTACAATTAGAAACAACTAAAACTAATTTAGAGCAAACAAAAAACACATTAAAAACAAAAGAAAAATCTATTCTTTGATGAGCTAAAACTGCTATAATTCAAAGTATTATATTATATAATAAAGTTATAGATTTTAGTGATAAATTATTATGAATAACTTTATTAAATGAAGACTTTAATGATAAATTTGATGAATATTTAGGTAAAAAAAATATAAAACAACTTAAGTTTACTAAAAACTTTTTTAAAGAAACTAAAGTAATTTATGATAATTACAAAAAATATTATGAAAACTATATAGAAAATAAAAACCCTTCTAAAACAGAAATAATTAACTGACTAAAAAAAGCAGAAATTGTAGCAGAAAAAGAAAAGACTTTACTAAAAGAAATAAATACAGTTATTGATAATTCTATTAAAAATGTATATTTCAATTCTTCAATGATTAATAATTATAAAAATCAAATTCTAACTCTATGAAGTAATATTGAAAATACTTTACTTAGCGTAAATTGAGAATTTACTATTTGAATAAAGTGATCTCTTCAAAATATAGAAAATTTTAATTCTGAATCAGAAAAAGCTATTATACTATTAAAAAAACAAGTTTCTTTAGCTGAGGCATGACTTGAAACTGCTAAAAAATCAGTTGAACAAATAAAAACAATGTGAATATGAGAAGTTAATAATATATCAACTCAAAAAAATATAGCTGAGAAAAATTTGCAAGAAGTATTGGCTAGTCTTGAAGCTTTAAAAGCACAAAAACAAGCTAGTCTTAAAGAATTAGATGCAAAAATAGCAGAAAGTAAATGATGAATTCTGCAAGCTTCTGTAATGATAAATAATTGAAAGATTATTGCTCCTTTTTCGTGAATTATAATAAATAAAATAACTGAAATTTGAGAAATAGTAAATGCTTGAACTCCTATTTATGAAATAGCTGATACAAAAAAAATAAAAGTTATAGTATGAGTAGATGATTATACTCAACAACAATTACAAAAAAAAGATAAAGTTTATATAAAAATAGAAAATATAGAAAATGAAATTATATGAGAAATAAGTAATATATCTAAATCTAAGAACCCTATAACAAAAAAATATAAAATTGAAATTATAGTAGATAATAAAGATTTAGAAATCCCCTCATGAGCAATGGCAAAAGTAAAATTTAATTTAAACAAAAAAGCAAATAAAAATACTAAAATTATAATACCAAATAAAGCAATAATATCTAATTTTATGATTCCTTGAGTTTATATAATAAAAGATGGTAAGGTTAAATTTAAAAATATTAAAATATTGAAAATGTGAGAAGATTATTCTGAAATATCTTGAATAAAATGATGAGATATTATTATTATAAAATGACAAGAAAACCTTTATGACGGTGAAATTTTAAATAAAACAAAATTTTAAGAAAATATTAAAAAAAGATGTATTTATTAAAAGTAGATAAAAATGTTTACAAAAATAGCAAAATTTTTTATAGAAAATTCTAAGTTAACACTAGTTTTGGTTTTAGCTACTTTTATTGTTTGAATTTCTAGTTATAGAATAATTCCAAAACAATATAATCCAGAAATAATAGTACCTGCTTTTAATATAACAGTCAAAGCTACTTCATTAAATTCAGAAGAAGTAAAGAAATATATAACTTCTCCCCTAGAAAACAAAATAATGGAACTTGAATGAATAGATGAAGTTTATGGTATATCATGAGAAAATTATGCTTGAGTTATGGCTAAATTTGAAGTATGAATTGATAAAGAAAAAGCAAAAATAAGACTAATTCAAAAATTAAATGAAAATATGAATCTAAAACCTATATGAGTTGATGCTCCTATAGTACAAATAATAGACCCTGATGAATTACCTCAAATTACCTTTGCAATAAGTTATAATAAAAAGAATAGTGAATTAAGTAAAGAGGAAATATATATTTACCTAAGACAAATTGCTAATATAATAAAGGAAAAAATAAAAACAGTTAAAAATGTTACAACTATAGATATAGTATGATGATATAAAAAGAATATAATAATAAAAGTTGATACAAAAAAAATTGAAGCTAAAAAAGTAGATATAATGCAAGTATTAAACACATTAAAAGCAGACAATATCAGCTCTCCTGTTTGAAATATAAATTTAAAATCATGAGATAAAATTCTTGTAAATGTTGAATGAAAGAATACAAATATAAAAGATTTAGAAAATATTGTTATATGAAATTTTAATAACAACTTTATATATTTAAAAGATATAGCAAAAATTAAATATTGAATTAAAAGACTTAATAAACTATCTTTTATAACTAGTAATAATTTTAGTAATAAACCA
>CAMZKR010000009.1 GCA_947311335.1 uncultured bacterium | reverse complement strand
ATTACAAAATATTACATAAATTTTAAATATTGCAAAATATAAAATTTATATAATATTATTTTAAAAGATAATATATACTAAGTGATTAATATTTTAAATTACATAAATAATGAGAAATATAATTATACTTGCTTTTGAAACAAGTTGTGATGATACTAGTATTGCTTTATTCAAAAATGATAAACTACTAGTTATGAATACAGCAAGTCAAATAAAGATACATAATAAAACTGGATGAGTAATTCCAGAAATTGCTGCTAGAGAACATGCAAATATAATTTTTCAAGTTTTAAAAAGTATCTTAAAAGAAACTGATATTAAATTGAAAAATGTAAACTATATATGAGTAACCACTACTCCTTGATTAATTCCATCATTATTAACTTGAATTACTGTAGCAAATACTTTAAGTAATATATTAAAAATACCTTTAGTTGAAATAAATCATATTGAGGCACATATATTTTCAATTTTTCTAGAAAAAAAAGAAAAAGATATAAAATATCCTTTGGTATGTCTAACTGTATCTGGATGACATAATGAAATTTATTATATGAAAAATATGTGGGATATGATAAAAATTGGTTGAACAACTGATGATTCTGCATGAGAAGCTTTTGATAAAGTTTCTAAAATGTTGTGACTTTCTTATCCTTGATGACCAATTATTAGTAAATTATCTGAAAAATGGAAGCAAAAATGAAAATTATCACAAAATATATTTCCAAGAGTATGGCTTAAAAAAGATAAGTTTGATTTTTCTTTCTCATGACTTAAAAGTGCTGTAAAAAGAGAAGTTGAAAAAGAAATAAAATATAAATGAAAATTAGATAATGATTTTATAGAGATGATTTCCTTTGAATTTGAAAATGCTATAACAGAAGTTTTAGCTTATAAATTAGTAAATGCTTGTTTAAAACATAATATAAAAACAATTGCTCTAACTTGATGAGTTAGTGCTAACAATAATTTACAAAATAAAATAAAATCTTTATCCAATAAATATAAATTAAATTTTATTTATCCTAAAAAAATAAAATATTGTATGGATAATGCTGCAATGGTTTGAATAAATATATATTATAAAATTAAGGAAAAATTGAGAAGCTTTTAAATAGAAAAATACTTCTTTTTTGCTAATTTTTCTTCAAAAAAACTATTTTTTTTCTTGAAAATCAGATGTCTATTAGACACCAACTTCTTATAAATGAAAAAAATCTGAAAAACTAAAATATATTTAATTTATCCTGAATTTTTAAATTATCTCTTAAAAATATATTTCATTTTTCATTTAATATATTTTTAATAAGCTTATCTCAATATTTTAATCTATTATAAAAATCTTCTGTTGATATAATAGCATATTTAACTTTCTTACTAAAAAATATACTAGATAAAAAATTATTGAAATTATCTTTTTCTATATCTCATATCATAAAAATATCAAGTATATTTTTTCATTCTTTTATTAATTTATCTTTAAGATTTTCATTTACAACTATAAGTTCTAATCATTTTTTATCTTTATAATATTTCTTTATTTTTTCAATAGGATCATATGTTAAAAGAAAAATATTTTTAAATTCATTTAATAATACAAATTTTTCATTAATAAAAAATATTTTTTTCTTCAATTCAAGTTTATACTTTAAAAATCATAATCAATGTAAATTATCAAGTTCTCTTTTAATCGAATTAATTTGTTCTCATAAATCACGAGACAATGCTCTCATATGAAAACCTTTATTATTTCAAGATTCATATTCAAGCAAAAGTTTTTCAAGTATTTTTGCTCTACAATTTGATCAAAAAATTTTACTTAAATCTAACTTCATTGTTTTAATTGTTTTAAAAGATTCTTTTAAAGTATAGTCTAAAAATACAGAAAAACTAAAAAAATTCAAATATAAAATTTGATTTAACAAATATTTTACCTAAAATTATGAAAATTTGTAAAATATAAAAAATAACTATGTTACCAATAAAAGAAGAATTAGAACAAAGATGATTATCTTTTCAAAATTCAAATGAAAATGTATTTAAACTAATTGATAAATGAAAAGCTAATTTTTATTGTTGATTTGATCCTACTGCTGATTCTCTTCATCTTTGAAATTTTATTGGTTTTATGGTAGCTGTACATCTTATGAAAAGATGAAACAAATACATAGCATTAACTGGAGGAGCTACAGGTATGATTTGAGATCCAGGTTGAAAAAATACTGAAAGAGACTTTTTATCAGAGAAAATTTTAAATGAAAATCAAAAAAGAATTACTACACAAATGACCTCTATATTAAAAAACCTTGAATGATTTACTTGAGAAAAATTTAAATTTGATTTTGCAAATAATAAAGATTTTTATAAAAATGTGTGATATTTAGATTTTTTAAGGGATGTATGAAAATATATAACAGTAAATAACATGATAGCAAAAGATACAGTTAAAAAAAGAATAGAAGACCCTTCTAAATCTATAAGCTATACTGAATTTTCTTATATGTTATTACAAGGGTATGATTTTGTTAATTTATTTAAAGAAAAAAATATTACACTTCAAATAGGATGACAAGATCAATGGTGAAATCTTGTAACTTGAATAGAATTAATTAGAAAAAAATATAATGAAGACGTTAATGTTTTAACTTGGCCTCTTATAACTGATGTATCATGAAAAAAATTTGGAAAATCTGAATGAAATGCAATATGGCTTGATAAAAATAAAACAAGCCCCTATGAGATATATCAATATTTTATGAATACCGCTGATAATGATTTAGCAAGATATTTAAAAATGCTTACTTTAATTAATATTGATGAAATTGATGATATAGTAAAGAATCATTTATCAAAACCAGAAAATAGAAAATGACAAAAAATACTTGCATACAAAGTAGTTGAAATAATTCATGGAGAAGAAGAAGCAACTTTAGCAGAGAAAATATCTAACTTTATGTTTTGAAATCCTTTTGAAAGGATAAATACATTAAAACAACTAAATGATGATAATATAAATGCTTTTAAAAATGCAGTGTGATGATTTGATTTTACTTCTGAAAATCTATTTGAAACATTAGTTAAATCTGGACTTGAAAAATCAAATTCTAACGCTAGAAGCTCTGTTAAATCTTGATCTATTTTTATAAATGAAGAAAAGATAAATGATTTCAATTTTAAAATAGAAAAACATTTTATAAATAATGAGATATTGCTTATAAGAAAATGAAAAAAGAATTTTAGATTAATAACTAAAATAAACTAGGAATATTCCTAGTTTATTTTTTAATTATTTTATTGTTAACTAATTGTTTATGCTTAAATTAAGCTATAAAGATATACTCCATACTAAACAATTTTCCAAAGAAGATTTAAAACTTATATTTTCTACAGCAAAAGAAATGGAAAAAATAATTTCTTGAGAAAAAAAAGAAACTCCTCTAAAAGATAAAATAATGGCTTCTATGTTTTATGAACCATCAACTAGAACAAGATTATCATTTGAATCTGCAATGCATAGATTATGATGAAATGTTATTACTGTATCTGATTCAAATGCTACAAGTTTGTCTAAATGAGAAAGTCTAGAAGATAATGCTAAAATTATATCTATTTATGCTGATATAATCGTAATGAGACATCCTGAAGTTCATAGTGTACAAAAAACAGCAATAACTATAGATAAATCTGTTATAAATGCTTGAGATTGAGCCAATCAACATCCTACACAAGCTTTACTTGATGTTTACACAATTTTTAAAGAGAAAAAAACATTAAATTGATTAAATATTTCTATAGTATGAGATTTGAAATACTGAAGAACTGCTCATTCTTTAGTCTTTTTAATGTGACTTTTTAAAAATGTAAGTTTTAATTTTATTTCCCCTAAAGAGCTAAAAATGCCTGAGAAGGTAATAATTTTCTTAAAAGAAAAAAATATTAGCTTTATAGAATGAGATAATTATAAAAAATGAATAAAAGATAGTGATGTAGTTTATGTTACAAGATTACAAAAAGAAAGATTTACCGATTTAAGTGAATATGAAAAATTGAAAAATAATTTTATTTTAACTCTTGATATATTAAAAGAAGCTAAAAAAGATGTAACTATAATGCACCCCCTTCCTAGAGTTAATGAAGTTGACCATAAAGTAGATAATCTTTCGAATGCAGCCTTTTTTAGACAAGCCTCTAATTGAGTACCTATAAGAATGGCTTTACTTTATTTACTGTTAAAAGATTAATGAAAAAGATTATAATTAAATTTTTATACAACTTTTTAGCTTTTTTTACAAGAATCTATTTAAAAAGAACAAAACCTTTTATAATTTGAATTACTTGAAGTGTTTGAAAAACAAGCTCTAGAATGATTATTTATCAAATCTTAAATAAATTTTTAGAAAATAAGAAAATATATTCTTCCCCTAAAAATTTTAATTCTGAAATATGAATTATCTTATCTATTTTTCAAATTGAAAAATATAACCCATCCATTGTTTATATAATAAAATTATGTTTTAAAATAATATTTAAATCATTTCTTAGTCTAAAAAAATATGATATATTAATACTTGAATATTGAGTAGATCATCCTTGAGATATGGATTTTTTACTTAAAATAGCAATTCCTAACATATCTATATTTACTAAACTTGATAATGTACATGTAGAATATTTTAAAAATAAACAAGCTATTTGAAATGAAAAATTTAAACTTATAAAAAATACTAAAGAAAAAATATATTT
>CAMZKR010000008.1 GCA_947311335.1 uncultured bacterium | reverse complement strand
TCTACAGTTAAATGATTGTTATCACATATATCTATAATCTCTTTTGTATAAAAATGTTTTTTCATATTTAAAAATTATGATTATTTATTAGATTATAATACAAGAAACAATAATTGCAAAACTTTATGAGAACTATTCTCATTTTAAATTTGACTTAAGAAATAAAAACTATACCATATATCCGTATATGAGAATAGTTCTCATTTATATATTTTATATGTTAATTAATATTTTATGGAAACAAACAATACTCCAAGAATTCCTCTAATTTGAGAAAAAGCTCCAGAATTTAAAGCTCCTTCTACAACTTGAATGATTAATTTCCCAGAAAATTATAAATGAAAATGGGTAGTTTTATTTAGCCACCCAGCTGATTTTACTCCTGTTTGTACTACTGAATTTATAGGTTTTCAATCTAAAAAAGAAGAATTTGATAAAAGAAATGTTGAATTAATTGGTTATTCAGTTGATTGAATACATAGCCATATTGCTTGGGTGAAAAATATTAAGGAAAAATTTAATATAGATATAGAATTCCCTATTGTTGCTCATCCTTCAATAGCTGTTAATTATGGAATGCTTCAACCTAGTGCTGATGATTCTCATACTGTTAGAGCAGTATTTATTATTAATCCTGAAGGGAAAATAGCCGCACTTATGTATTACCCATTATCTAATGGTAGAAATATAGATGAGATTTTAAGATTAGTTGATTCTTTACAAATGACTGCTAAACATAGTAGAGCTACTCCAGCTAACTGGCCAAACAATGCTATATTTGGAAGTGATGTTATAGTTCCACCTGCTACTTCTATGGAAGAAGCTGAGGCAAATCCAGCTAAATATGAACATAAAGATTGGTATTTATGTACTGAAAAAATGCCTAAATAAAAATTAAAACAAAAAAATAAAGCCTAATTAATTAGGCTTTATTTTTTTGTTTGGGAAATTATCAAAAGTTATCTTTTTTAAATTATTTATATAATCATAACTAAGTCATAATTCTTTTTCATATACTTGGAAAGATGTACCAAAAATTCATTTAGAATAATCTAATCATAATTTTTTAGAATATTTTTTTACTATTTCTTCATTTTTTCACTCAATCTCAATATAAAGATTTAATCATGGCCATAAATCAAACATGATTTCTATTTCATTATTTATTTGCCATACTTCCCTATACGTTTCTTGATATGCTTTTTCTTTTAAATTTAAATTTCTAAAAATATTAACCATTATATCAAAATCTTTTACTTCTGTTTCAAGCTCTTTAATAGAATTTATATTTAATTTTCAAGGAGTCTGCTTTTTGTATGTACAAGTAATCTTATCTCATTCATTTCTTACTCTTAAATAAGATCATTTTTTATCTAAAGGATTTTCAAAAATAACTCTTTTCATAAGAGTATTTTTTTTAGTTTTGATTCATCATAATTCTCTTATTTTTTCGACTATTTTATTTTTATCAATATCTGTAAAAACTACTTCATATTCTGTTTTCATAAAATAATTTTTAATTTTCATTATATTTCATAATAATCGCATCTATTTTTTCTTTTTTTGCCCATTTTAATGTTTCTAAAAATCTCTTAGGTAATTTACTATCTATATTTATTTTTATAAATCAAATAGTATTATAATAATTTTTTAAATCACTTTTAGTAGCAAGATATAAATTATTTGAATGATTTTTTATTTTTAATAATTGTTTTATTATTTTTAATCAAATTTTTTTTCATCTAAATTTAGTGTCCACCCAAATAGAAGATAATTCATAATTTATCTTATCTATTTTATAAATTCTACCAAAAGCCACAATTTTATCATTTTCTTTATAATAAACAAAATCTTTTTTATCTAATTTATAAGAAGATTAATCATTTCTTATTAAAATATTTTTAATATAAATTAGATCTTGATTTGATATATTCTTTATAAGTTTCATATATAAATTAAATATATTTATTTTCTTTTAAATATTTTATAGCCTCTTTTCTAGAGTCTCTTAACTCAGCTAAGTTATGAGCATCACTATTTATATAAATCTTATTAGCATTAATTAATAAATAATCCAATTTTTCCAAATCAGTTTTTCATCTTACAAAATTTGTAGCATCAAATTCTAATGCTATATTATAATCATTTGCTGTTTTTACTAATTCTTGCATATCTAAATATTTTGATGTTTTTAACATACAAGGATGTCATATCAAATTTATTTTTTTATGATGTTTTTTTATTGCATTTATATAAGCTTGTGTAACTTCCTTATAATCTCATTTATAAATTCATTTATGTAAAGATACTATATTAAAGTCCGATTCAGTTCATAATATATCAAAACATATATCTCAATCTTCATTTAATAAATCTGTTTCTACTCAAAATATAACATTAATCTCATTAATTATATTTCTATATCTTTTTGCATGCCGTCTTTGAGTTTTAGGTGTAATTCAATATTTCTTTTGTGTATAATTTAAAGCTGCTTGACTATGATCTGTTATAGCTATTTCATTTAATCATATTTCTCAAGCAAATCTAATTATCTCATCAATAGTATTTAAGCCATCTGAAAAATTTAGACTATGCATATGATAGTCTCATCATTCTAAATTTATTATTTTATTTTTTATATTCATATTAGTATTTTTTATTAATTTATATATTTTCTACTTTACTTCCCTGTCTATCATCTATTATTTTAAATCAAGATTCTTTTATTTCATCTCTTAGTTTATCCGCTAAAGTAAAATCTTTATCAGATTTTGCTTTATTCCTTTTTTCTAATTTCTCTAATATCTCTTGTGGTATTTGTTCTTCTTTTATCTCAAAAGTATTTTTATCTATTATTCAAAGTACTTGATTAAAAGTTTTTAACATATCTATAATAGAATTTATTTCTTCTTTTGAAAAATTATTTTCTATTAAATTAGATTTTATAAATTTTTGAAAATCAAAAAAAACGGCTAAAGCTTCTGGAATATTAAAATTATTTTCTAAATTTTCTATATATTTAGAAATTATATCTTGCATATAATCTCTAAATTCTTTAGATACTCATTTATTTTTAAAATTATTTTTATTTTTAATTAAAAGTAACTTCTTTATTGTTTCATCAATTTTAGAAATAGTATTTATCGCTTGTTTTAATTTATCAAAATTAAATTCTATACTATCACTATATTTTCAATTTATAAAAGTTAATCTAATAGCTCTATATAAAATAAATTTACTTATATCAGAAAATTTCTTTTCTATGTCTTTTAAAGTATAAAAATTTCAAAGACTTTTACTCATTTTTTTTCATTCTACCATTAAATGCCCAGAATGAAGCCAATATTTTGAAAAAGTTTTTCTTGTACAAGATTCGCTTTGAGCTATTTCATTTTGATGATGTGGAAAAATAAGATCAATTCATCACATATGAATATCTATTTGCTGTCAAAAATACTTCATATTACAAGCACTACATTCTATATGCCAACCTGGTCTTCATTTTAAAATTTGTTTTTGTCAATTTATTTCAAATTCTTCTTCCCAAT
>CAMZKR010000007.1 GCA_947311335.1 uncultured bacterium | reverse complement strand
TTATATTTTTTATTAATATATTTCTATGCAATCCATCAATTTCACTAAGTAAGTCATCAATTATAAATATTGGTTTTTTGTTAGTAATTTCTTTTATAAAATTGGCTTCAATAAATTTTAATCATAAAATTAAACTTTTCACTTCTCATCTTGAAGCAAAATTTATAAGTGAATAGTTATTATCAAGAATAATATCAAAATCATCTAAATGAGGTCAAATATAAGTTTTTTTAAGTAATATATCTCTATCTAAATTAGAGTTTATATATTTTTTAATACTTTCTTTTATATTATTTATATTTATTTTTGTTTTATATTTAAATTCTACTTTGTTTATTTTTCAATTAAAATAAACAGAAAGATTTCAAATATATTTTTTTATATATTTAATTATATTTTTTCTGTAATTATATATATATGATGCACTTTCTATAAATTCTCTATTCCAAAAAAATATTTCATCTTTTTTACTTTTCTTTTCAAATATATTTTTTAAAACTTTATTTCTATTTTTTAGTATTTTTTTATATTTTTTCAATAATAAATCATATTCAGGATAAGAATTTATTAAAATATTATCTAAGAAATGTCTTCTAAGAGAAGGAGCTAAATACATAATATTCATTATCATTGGATGAAATGAAACAATATTAGGAGAAGATTTTTCTAATCTTTTTTTTGAAACACTTTTTTTATTAATAAAAAACTTCTTTTTTTTTGTTTTTTTATCAAAAGAAATTCATAATTCATCTCAATTATATAATTCAAGTTTTATATAGAAAAAATCTTTTTTATTTTTTATAAGATTAAAATAATCTATTTCAAGTAAACTACTATTTGTAAATAAACTTATTGATTCTAATATATTTGTTTTCCCTTTTCAGTTTTCTCAGATTATTATATTTTTGTCTTTTTTAAATTCCAGAAATTTATTTTCAAAGTTTCTAAAATTTAATAAAGTAATATTCTTTATCACAGAATTGTTTTACTTAAATAATGATTAAATGCTATTTCATAATATTTGGTATGATGATTTGATTTGCTATGATTTTTTGATTAGAACAATTAATTAATTCTTTAGGATTCATTTCTTTTTTTATTTCAATATCATCTCTTAAAGATGTTCATTTTTCTATTACAGATATAGTTGGATTTATTGAATTAGTATCAACTTCTTCTAATAGATCAATATATTTAATTATATCTCATATATTTCATATAATTTTATCATTATCAGAAGGAATCTTACTTAATTTTTTTGCTATTTCTTTTATTTGTTCTTGTGTTATACTCATTTATTAATATTATTATAAATAATTATAATAGAATATAATTTTTAATTTAAAAAAATCAAGTATGTCGTTAATAAAAAATATAAAAGAGACATTATCTTCACAAAAAAATTTAACATGAATAAGATATAAATCTTCAAGAATTGTATTTATATGATGCACTTTATTTTTTACTATAAATTATTTTTTTTCTTGAGCAGGTTTTTATTATGATATATCAGTAAGAATATTACCTTTTACATATGTTCTTTTTATATTATCATTTTTTTATGTTATATATTTTTTAATAAAAGATCGTTTTGTATGAAAAATTAGTTGAAGGTTCTTTTTTTTATTATATATTTTTTTAGGAATACTTTCTTTATTACTTTTGTTACCAATTATTTATTGAATATGAAAATTAGATTTTTTAAAGTCACTATTACAATTATAAGTTTACTTCTTCTTTTTTCTTGTGGAAAAGAGAAATCTATTCAAGCCTATAAGATAGGGCTTTTATCTAAAAAACTTGTTAATTTTACAATAAAAGTTCCGAATTCTTGGATAGAATTAAATGATAATAGTTGAGAATTACCAAAACCAAATTTCTGAGAAATTTCTCTTGCTATGTCATCTACTAAAAATATAAATTGATTTTCTAATAATTTATTAATACTAAAAGATAAATTAGATTCAAGAGTTACTTCAATAGATTTTTCTAGATTTAGTAATATATGAATAAAAGAAGATTACGTAGCATATAAAGAATTATCTCAAAGAGAAATTACATTTATAGATGAAGATAAATCAGTTTTGTATACTTTTGAAGCTCGTTATAATAAAAATACTCCAAGATTAAAATTTTTACAAACAGCTCATATTTGTAAAAGTAACTCATATCTATTAACTATAGCTTTATCAAGTTTAATTAATGATACTTCAAAATATGAGTATATACTTGAAAGTTTTAAATGTAATAATGAAATAAAAAAATAAAGTTTGATTTTTTATAAAATTTTATATAATCTTTTTGCTTTAATACTATATATGGTGCCTTGGTAGAGTGGTTATACATCGGTCTGCAACACCGCTTACACCGGTTCAATTCCGGTAGGCACCTCCAAAAATATAAAAACTAAATAAAAATAGCTATTTATAGTTATTTTTATTTAGTTTTTATATTTTTAACTCTTCCCATCAATCAACTTTTTTAATATTTTTATGCGTTTCATCTCTTTTTTCATTCCATGGTTTTTTAAGCAAATATACTAAAATTCATCATTTAGCTAATTCTAAGGCATAATCTATATCATCTTCTATCATTATTTTTACTCATTTTGTATTACATATATCTAGTTTTGTTATTTTTCATCAATGACAGCAGTTTGAAGACAGTATTTTATTTATAGATCAATTAAATTTATCTTTTGCCCATCATATCGTATATTTTATCAAATCAGGATGTCTAGCTGTTAGCATTTCTAAATTATATCATTTTGATAATTCAAGTATTTTTTTAACAGAGCCAGATACAGGTCTTATTTGATTTTTTCCATCATCTTGTGCAATTGCATTTTTAAATATTTCTATTTTTTTTTGTAAAGATATTGGTTTATTATTTTCTTGGATATATTCTCAAAAAACATCTCTATAACCAGTTGTTGTATTAAATGAAAAGTTTGTTCAATATGTAGAATTAATTATAGGATATACTCAGTCTTCAATAGTTCTAGCTAATGTTTCATCTACATCTATAAATATAGTTTCTTTATTCATTTTTATTTAAAAATTTATTAGTTATTAATTTATATATTTATAAGGATAATACAATTATATAAATAGTCAAATTATTAATTGACAAATAATT
>CAMZKR010000006.1 GCA_947311335.1 uncultured bacterium | reverse complement strand
TATTAAAATTACAGATAAATTTGAATGTCAAGATATATATAAAAATGTTAAAATTAATGAAACAATAAAATTAATTTTATTTATATTTATTAAATTATTATTTTTATAATGTTCTCAATATATTATAAATCAAATAAATGGAATATAAGATAAGATAATGGTAAGTTTTTCTTTTTCATCTACAATTTTACTTTTACTTATTGATATTAAATTTTCTCATCATTTTTTAGGCATAATCTCTTTTATTGTGATTATTTGTCATTTGTAAGCTTTATATATTCAGAAAAGCATTACTCAAAGTAAGGATAAACATAAAAAGGACATTATTATATGATTTAATCAATACCCCATAATTGACAAATAGGAAGCAACTCAATAGTGAATAAAAATTGTATATGATAAGAAAAATGAAAAATGTATTAATAATGCTACCTTAGTATGATCTTTTACAAAATCATTATTTAAATAAGGGTTACTTTTATTTATTAAAAATAAAGAAGATATAAATAATAGAAAATAGCTACTAATGGCATTATTTATTATTTTTTTATTTGTCTCCATTTTTATTTTTAATAATTACTTATTATATTTTATAATATTTTTTTAATAAAGTCTAAAAGTTTATCTTTCTATTTATTAAAAAATAATTATAATTTTTTAAATTTTACGTTATAAGCTAAAGAAAATGAAAATAAAAGAAGTGAGTTTTTATAAATCAATATCAATAAATGATGAAAAAGCGTTTTTTGATAATAGAAAAGAAATTATTTTTGTATGAAGATCAAATGTTTGAAAATCAAGTTTAATGAATTGTGTTTTTAATAAAAAAGATTTAGTAAAAACTAGTTCTAAACCTTGAAAAACAAGAACAGCAAATTTATTTTTATTAAATAATAAATATTATTATACAGATTTACCAGGATATTGATTTGCTAAATTATGAAAAGATTTAAAAGAAAATTTAGATAACTTGATAAGTTGGTATATAGAAGAAAGAAAAAATAATATAAAAAAAATTGTAATGCTTATTGATTCTAAAATATGACCTCAAGAAAAAGATATAGAAATGTTTAATTTTATATCAAAATTAGAATTTCCTATTATTATTGTTTTATCAAAAATAGATAGATTAAACAAGACTTTTATTATGAAATCACAAAAATATGCAGAAAAGATATTTTTCTGACAACAGATTTTATGAGTTTCTTCAGTAAAAAAAACTTGAATTAAAGAATTAAATCAAATTTTATTTGAAAGTTTAAGATTTTAAATGAAAATTAATTTTATTTAAAATCCTTTTTCAAAAATAGGCTAAAATCAACACACTACAAATTATAACTAAATATAATGAAAATAAATATTCTTCTATTTTCCATTCTGTTATTACTAAGAAAGCAGATAAATTAGCAAACAATCAAGCTATGAAAGGAGAAACAGTTTCTGTTTCTGGAATTTTATATATTTTTATAATTAGAGGTAGTGCTGCAAAGAAATCTGCCAATATTGAAAATATTATAGCTAAAAGAGGATTATTAGTAATTCACCATAAAACTAATGCTAGAATAGCAGAAAATAAACAAATATAATCAAATGTATGTAATTTCCAATAACTTTTTTTATTAACAAATGAAGATAAGAAAATTAAAAGAGGCATAAATCAAGCCATAAATACTGGTAATATATTCCAATTAAATCCTTGTGAAAAATACATTGCAATACTTGCAATAAGTGGAGCAGTAGCCCATATACCCCAAGTTATTCTATTTGGTTTAGTTTGTCATTTTAATGTATTTTTTATATAAATTATTCCAGTAAAAGTACTTAAAAATGTTGTAAATATTATAATATAGTATAATTTCATAATTTTATTTTTAAGATAATTGTTTTATAAACCTTTTTAATAATATCTAAGATTTTCTTATTAATCCAATTTGTCATTGATTCACTTTGTTTATATATTTTCAGTTTACTATTTGAACAGTAGAAATTCTTTCTTTACATAAAGGACAATATATATTTGTTCATATAGCAGATTTATCATTAATAAAAATTCAAGTATAATCTTTTGTTATTCTATCTCTATGAATTTTTAAAAGTCTTCTTCAAGGTCATTTTTTATATTTTAGAAGTTTTTGATAACATTCACAATAAATAGTTATTATTTTATAATTTATTAATTTTTTCAATTTTGATATTTTAGATTTTTAAAGGCATTATTATATGTCTAAAACTAGAATTATCTTTTTTCTTTTCATTTTCATCTTTTGGTATAATAAGAATTGGTGATAAGGGGGTTTCAAAACTTATTGATATGTGAGATGAATCTATAACACCAAGTGTTTCAAGAAAGAATACAGAATTAATTCATATTATATTATCTTCTCATTCAACACTTCCTACTAAATTTATTTTTCATTCTCATATTTGAGTTTCAGATGTTTCAATTAGAATTCAAGTTTCATTACTTAAACTCATTTTTATTGAGTAATTATTTTCTTTACTAATTAAATTTATCTTTTTTAAAGCGTATATTAAATCAATTCTATTTATAATAGCTTTTGTTGAATAGGAATTTGGAAAATATGTTGAATAATCAGGAAATTTTCAATTTAATAATCTAGAATATAT
>CAMZKR010000005.1 GCA_947311335.1 uncultured bacterium | reverse complement strand
TTGCATCTATAATCTTTTTTCATTTTGTATTATCTATTATACTTAGTTTTGTTTTTTTAATGGATAGAAATAGACTCATTAAATATTTAAAATGAATAAAAAACTCAACTTTTTATTTTATCCATGATGAATATAAATCTATACTTATAAAAATTTCAAAAAGTTTTTGACTTATATTAAAAGCTCAATCAATAATAGCATTAGTAAATACAATCCTCACACTTATTTGACTTTTTGTTATTTGAAATATATATTCTGTAAATGGTAGCTTTCCATATATACTTACACTTTGACTTATTGTTTTTATTTTTTGATTTGTCCCTGTCTTAGGTGTTTTTATATCTTCTATTCCAATAACTATAATATCATATACTATGTGATGATGGCAAGCATCTATTGCAGTCGCTATACTTGTTATTTTAGTTCATCTTATAGAAGCTTATTATTTAAATCCAAAAATAGTTTCATCATATTTAGAGTTACCAGTCAGTTTAACTTTTGTTATTCTTATAGTTTCAGAACATATTTTTTGATTTGCAGGTTTACTTATTGGAGTTAGTTTATTTTATTTTATAGTTTGAATATTAAATGATTTTGACAAAGTGGTAGCAAAAACAAAAAGAAAAATACGAAAAATTAATAATTCAGATATTTCTTAATTTTTTGATTTGCAATTAAATTATTGACTTTACTATAGAAATAACTATGATTATTTTTATAGTTTATAAAAAAATAATTTTTATGTTACCAATAATAATAGATAATAATCCTTGAAATATTGAAGAAACTTTTATTGAAAAGGATAAACTAAAAAACCCACCTATTTATATTACAGTAAAGAAAGTTAAAAATAAAGCTTCAAAACTTTTGGAATGAGAAATTATTAGTTTGAAATGAAAATCAATTGTTATATTAGATGATAATAAAAAAATAAACTCTAATTTAGATCAAACCGATAATTATTCTTGAATGTCAAAACAAGAATTATTTAATGAAATAGAGTATGATAAAAAAGGAAATTTAATATCTCATCCAGATTTTGAAATTTATTTATGAGATTATGTAGAATGTTTACCCAATTTAAAAGAAAAAGACAAAACTATGTTAATTTGAATATTACAATTTTTGGTTGAAGATAATTGAGAAAAAGTAAATATAAATTTAAAATGAGAAAATATTGAAGAGAATACATTAAATTTAGTTCAGTTTTTTATACAGAATTTAGCAGAATTAATGGAAGCATTAGAAACAAGAGATTCTAGTGTTTTTGATTCTTATAATAGAACAATAAATCTATTAATAAAGTTAAAAAAAGATTGAATTAAAATAAATAATTTTATTTTAAAGCAAATGAAATTATATTGAGAACTTTGTAATTATATAAGTTAATAATATATTTTTAGTTTAAAATATATAATATAAAATTCATCAAAAATTAGATTTCTTTTGAGTTATTTACTTTTAAAAACAATTTAATATAACCAAAAATTTTATAAACCAAAAAGATTTCACTCACATTAACTTGACTATTTAGGGTTTGTAGATTATAATAAAAACACTTATAAATAAATAATATCTTATGACAGCACTAATATCATCATGATGAGCCAATGTATGATGAGATATGTGAGATATAAATGATATATTAAAACAAGAAAGAGACAATACACCAGAACTAGTTTATAAACTACCTGATGACTATGATCCCAAAAAAGAAGTAGAAAAGATATTATCAAAGAAATGAATTTTTTTAGAAGAAAGTATATCAGAACTATCGTGATTAAATAGATGATTACTAGAACAAGATATAAACAACCTACCCAAATATGCAAGTGCAGATACAGGAGTAGTAACAGATGCAGGAGGTAATAATTTATGATTTGAGTCAGAAGAATGAGAATGATATGAAAAGACTTTATTTTACGAAGCAAAAGAAGTAAAACTACCAAAAGAAGCAGAGAAAATATGATTATGAACATGAGAGTGAGTATGAGAATTTTATATATGGCAAAATAAGAAATGACAATTTGTGATAATGAAATGATATAAATACGCATTAGAATGAACAGATTTTGTTCAAAATATAGTAGAATATAAATGAAAATATTATTCAATAAAAACAATAGAAGAAAATGGCAATTTAGAATGGTGAATAATGGAAATAAAAGAGAATCCATTTAATCCTCTAATGAATTATGAAGAATTTTATAATCTTTTTTGAAAAAAGATATGAGATAGTTTTGTTTTATGAGATATGGAAATAAATTTACTTATTTTCGATAAACCTAAAAAAGTAAAGCAATATATGATAAAAAGATGGAAAAAGTCAGTATGAGATGTTTTAAAAATGAAATGACAATCATGAAAACTTAAGTATGGAGAAATTCCTTTAGCGGATTTTTTTGTAAGATGGGCTCCTAATATGGTATTACAATGGTGAGAAGATCCATCAAATGAAAAGAAATATTCTTTTTTATATAATACTTATTATGTAATATTTGGAAAAAAAGAAATAGCATCAACAAGAAAAGAAATAGCATCAACAAGAAAAGAAAATGCTAGGAGTATAGAACATTTAAAAAAATTAGAGGTTATATTGAAAGCTAGTTGAGGATAAAAATTGTATATTTTGTAAAAAATATACAATTATGATAAGATATTATAGTATATTATAATATCTTTTTTATGTGATTTGAAACAAAACAATTATTTGAATCTACAAATAATAAAATTATTAATAATAAAAAGGAGATTAATAATAGTTTTTTAGAATTTAAAGAAAGTATAGATATAAATATATTAGAGTCTTTTAGTGATTTAGAAGAAACTAGAAATACTTTAGTATATTTTTGAGAAAAAGTTCAAGATAAAAAGGTTTTAGAACAATGATTTGAGGTTTTTAAACAGACATTTCAAATTTTACCAAAAAAGGAACAAAGGAAGATATTGATTATACTTACAAAAATAGAAAGAGAAACATTAGAAGAGTATTTTATAAGAAATTGATATCCAAATAATATAACAAAAAAGGATTTTTTTAATAGTTTTTCTTTAATTATAGAAGAAACAAAAACAGAAGTAGAAGAAACAAAAACAGAAGTAGAAGAAACAAATGAAAAACTTAGAATTAAAAAGACTAAAGCATATAAAGAAATATATAATAAAAATAAACAGTATATATGACAATTGTGATGAATAGAGTTTTTTGATTTATTAAAACAAGCTAAAGAAAAAGATTTTATTTTAAGTAAAGATGATTTAGAAAGATTAATGTATAGCTTAGAAAGACCTTGAGAGTTAGAAAAGATTCTTGATAGGTTAATAGAGATAGATAAAGTAGAATGAACAAATCTATATACTGAATTTAAATCAAATATAATCAATCTAAATCCTGATTTTAGAAAAAGAATAGATATTTATGAGTATGAAAAAAACATAATTTCTCCAAAAGATTTATTGAAACAAGCTCAGATTTATTCATCTATATGAACAACAAAATATAAAAGAGATTGAGACATAATAAAATCTAATGATATAAGTATAGATTTATGAGAAACACCTCCTAAAAGACTTATATGAAAAGATTATAAATTACAAACAGATTTACCAGTTTCAGATTTTTATGAATCAACAGTATTTTATGAAGCAACTAGGATTAAAATAGAACCTAAAATAAATTCTTTAAAATGAACAATTGATTATATAGATAACTTAGATATACAAAATATATCTTTACAAAACATAAAACTTGTTTTTAGAAATATACTTTGAGAAGATTTATATAATGAGTTAAGAGTTGGTGTTATAAATGATAAAAAAGAAATAAAATCTACTTTATTAAATAATATAATAAAAAGATTAAATTTAT
>CAMZKR010000004.1 GCA_947311335.1 uncultured bacterium | reverse complement strand
TTATTATTATTATTCTTTTCAGAAATATCTATTTTATAAAAATCTCAAGTCAAAGCTTTTACTATTTTATCTTCTATAAATTTTTTTTTATGTCTTTCAATATTGTCTAAGTAATCAATATAAAAACTAAGTGCTTCGTTAACAAATTTAGATTTATTACTATATCTATTTAACTGAAACATAATATCATTTTTTATAGAAAATGTTTTTTTTGCAACTGCTGTAGGCATAATGTATATAATTAAAAAGTATGACTATATTATATATAATCATACTTTAAAAGTCAAAAGATATTTATTTTATTTCTTAAGCAAATTAACAAAAGCCTCACTTGGAAGACTTACTTTTCAAAATTGTTTCATTCTTTTTTTACCTTTTTTTTGTTTTTGAAGTAATTTTTTCTTACGACTTATATCTCAACCATAAAGTTTAGCGGTAACATCTTTTCTCATAGCTGATAAAGTTTCTCTTGCTACAACTTGTCATCAAACTGATGCTTGTATAGCTATTGAGAATAGAGCTCTTGGTACTACTTTTTTTAACTTCTTTACTACCTTTCATCCTATATATCTTGCTTGTTTATTATGGCATATTAAACTTAAAGCAGATACTCTCTCTCAAGCTATTAATAAATCTAATTTTACTAAATCATCTTTTTTATATTTAAAAAATGTGTAATTTAAACTGGCATATCAACTACTTAAACTTTTCATTTCATCATAAAAATCTCAGATAAGTTCATTCATTGGTAATTCATATGTTAACATTACTCTACTTGTATCTATAAACTGCTGATTAACAAAAACTCATCTTCTTTCTTGAGAAAGTTGCATAAGATTTCAAACATACTCTGAAGGAGTAATTATTTCTATTTTTGCTATTGGCTCCTCTATAGATTGATATTTTTCTTGTTCTGGTAAATCTTCTGGATTTGAAATATATACATAAGTATATTTTTTTCACTGTTTTTCAAAAACTTCAGTTTTAAATCTAGAATATTCACTTTGTTTGTCTCAATAAATCTCTATTTTATAAGTTACTTGTGGAGATGTCATTATAACATCCATATTAAACTCTCTAAAAAATCTTTCTTTTACAATATCAAGATGTAATAATCATAAAAACCCACATCTATAACCTTGTCATAAAGCAGGTGAAGATTCAGATTCTTTTGTTAAAGCAGAATCATTTAACATAAGTTTTTCCATAGCATCTTGAAGAGCTGGATATTCATCACTACTCATAGGAAATACTCAAGCATAAATAAAAGGAGTAACATTTTTAAATCATTCTATAGATTTTGCATCTTCTGCCTTTCTTTTTGGTCATTCTACTTCTTCTGGTTTCCAAAGGGTATCTCATACTTGAGCATCTCTGATAGATTTTAATCAAGTTACTACATATCAAACTGATCAAAGTCATATTTTTTTATCACTTGTATATGATGGAGAAAAATATCATATATCAAGAGCCTCTATTTTTTTATTTGTATTTAAAAAATGTAAAGTATCACCTTTTTTTTATTTCTCAAGAAAATATTTTTACATAAGATACAACTCATCTATAACTATCATATTGACTATCAAAAACAAGTGCTTTTAATTCTTGATGCTCTGGATTTTCTTCTCAAGAATATACTTTTGGATGTTTAACCTTTTTGATCACTTCTTCTAATACTTGTTCTACATTCTTTCATGTTTTTGCTGATATTGCTATTATATCTTCTTTATCACAACCTAATAAATTTATAATTTCTTCTTCAACTCTAGGTACATCAGCAGCTGGTAAGTCTATCTTATTTATTACTGGAATTATATCTAAATTTTGTTCTATAGCTATATATACATTTGAAAGAGTTTGAGCTTCTATTCACTGAGTTGCATCAACTATCAAAAGTGCTCATTCTACTGATGCAAGACTTCTACTAACTTCATACTGAAAATCTACATGTCAAGGAGTATCTATAATATTTAATTCATATCATTTATAATTCATTTTAACAGGTTGTAATTTAATTGTTATTCATCTTTCTTGTTCAAGTTCCATGGTGTCTAGCATTTGTCCATGTTTCATATCTCTTTTTTCTATAGTTCCAGTTATTTCAAGTAATCTATCTGCTAAAGTGCTTTTTCAATGATCTATGTGAGCTATAATCCCAAAATTCCTAATCTTTGATAATTCCATCTTCTAATTTATTGTTTAATCTATAAAAAATTTTATTTATTTTATAGATAAGTTCTAAAAAGTAAAAAAATTATATTAATCCTCTTTTTTTAAATAAGATACCAGTTAAAATTAAACTTATAATCATAAGTAAAAATACATATATTACATTTATATCTTCTTCTGATGAGTAATTATATTGTGCCTTAGTTTCAGGAATAATTAAATTTATAATCTTTTCTTTATTCTTTGTTTTATTTTGTATAACTTTTCTTTTACTTTTTTTCTTTTTATAATGTTTTTTCTTTTTTATTTTATTCTTCTTAATTTTCTTAGTTTTTAATAATTTTAAATATTGCTTATCAATAATAATCTCTTTTTTTGATCTTATAATAAATTCATTTCATAATTTATCTAATAAAACTGTTTTAGGTAAATATATTCATTTTTCTTTTAAAGATTTTATTAAAAACTCATATTTTCAATATTTATCCGATAATATAGATATATTTTCTCAAGATCAATTTAAAAAAAATGATACTTGAGTGAAAGGAATAGTTTCTCAATATACTTTTAATCAATTCTTAGTTTGTCTTATCCTTTGATAAAATGTTTTCTTTATAAATAAATTATAATTTAAAAAAGATTTCTTTTTATCTATTTTCTCCAAAATGTTTCAATTTCAATTTTCTTTATAATCTATTTCCTCAAATTCATCTGGTATATTATTGTTATTCTTATCTTCTATTTTTATTATTTCTTCCTTGTCTTGTTTTTCTAAAATATCTTTTTTTATTTCTTTTAATACAATCTTTTTAAATTCCTTATTTTGCCAAATTCATATTTTTTGTTTTTTAGCTTTTTTATATGCTAATTTAAAATCTTCCTCATATTTAAAAAGAAATCTAAAATATGGTTTAGCTATACCTTTTTCAAGTAATAATTTATTAAAATTTACTCAATCTACATAAACATAAGCAAGTCTTCTTCAATAAATATCCATTACATTATCTACATCGTTTTCTATTATTATATTTTTTCCTTCTAAATATTTTTTAGTAAATAAAGAAGCTTGTTTTCAATATTTTTCATAATACTTTTTATATTTATTATTTTCTGGTGTATCAACTCATATAAGTCTTATTTTTATTTTTTCAAAATTACTAAGTTTAACTAAAATCGTATCTCAATCTATAACTCTTATAACATAAGCTTTTATTTTTCATTTAAATAATCTTTCATGATTTAGATAATATCCATCTTTTACTTTAAAATCCCAAGATAAGCTATCAATTAATTTAGAATTACAAAATAAATTAACACTATCTCAAATATTATTTAAATTAAGTTTTGAAAAAGTTTTATATATTCTTTTTGTCTTTTGTGATTTTATAAAAAAATCTTTTTTTATTTTATAAGATTTACTTCATTTTCATATATCATCATCTAATTCACATCATTTTAGATTTATAATATAATTTGAATTATTCTTGATTTCTATCCGTTCTTTACTATCACTTCATCTTGGATTAGGTAAAACTTTAAAAATCTTTAAATTATTATAATTATAATTTATCTGCTCTTCTTTACCTTCTTTTAAAAATTCTCAAAAAATAGATATATGTAACTTTTTTTCTCAAAAGAATTTATTGTTTTCATAAACTTTTAATATTACATCATATTCCCCTGTATTAAACCATATTCAAAGTGGATTAGCTTTATATGATTTTTCTCAATTTCAAAAATCCCAATTATATATTAAATCCTTCTTTTTTTTATATCCTTTAATCTTACTAATTAAATTTATATTACATTTTGAAATTCCTGTACAAATTATAGTATCTTCTTTTTTTTCTTTATAATTAACTTTTTTTCATTGAAGTAAAATATATATCTCTTTTTTATTATTATTATTATCTTTTTTCTCTAAAACTATATCTTCATTTTCATTCTTTTTATTATAAAACTTTAATTCATTTTCTTTAAAATTTGATTTTTTATCTTTTTGATAAACTTTAAGTTTTATTTTAAAATTACCATAACTATAATCTAAATATCAAGGATTACATTTTTCTATTGTTGATTTTATATAATTTCATCAATCAAAACTCCATAAACATCTTTCTTTAGGATTGTTAATTTCATATTTTAAATTTATTTTACATACTTCTTTTTTACATTTATATTTTGAATTAACTTTCTCAAGTCATGATTGAATTATTATTTCTGGTTTATTTATATTTATAAAGTTAATTATATTTCATCATCCTCATCAGGAATTATGTTTCGTAATAGGTTTTATATATCATTTATTTTCTATTTTTATACTTCATGTAGAAAATGCTCAAGTATTTGTTTTTGAAATCATCTTAAATTTTATATTATAGTTTCATATAGAATATATAATAGTATTTGGATTACATTTATTTTCCTCACCTGTTAAATTTCAAGTTCAAAATCAGAAATCTATATTACATATAAAATCAGATTCTTTTAAAGATCAAGAAAAACTATTTCTTAAATCTAAATTTATTTTACATTCTCTTTTAGTTCTATCACAACTATAATTTTGCTTTATTATATTTTTCTCTAATAAATAACTAGGATTTTGAAATGACCAAACAATTTCTGGGACTTCTAAAATTGTGCCACTTGATTCCAAACTTCAACTTCATAAATCTAAACCTCAGCTTTCAGTATCTGTTTCTCAAGAATTTGTGTCTATAATTCAACTATTAGTTTCTTCTTGTTTTATTTTCCAAAAATCATTTTTTATTATCAGTCATCATATTTTATAATTTGTTTCATTTCATTTTTCATAAATCTTTGCTTCTAAATTAAATATTCAACTTCCATAATCCACATATCATGGATTACATTTTTCTGTTGCTCCTGTTTTATATAATCATCAAGATCAAAAACCCCATAGACAATTATAATTATTTTTTTCATAAACTCATGTAAATACTTTTTCTAAATTTAAGTTTATTTTACATTCCTCTTTTTTACATTGCCATATATTCCCTGTTAAATATTCTAATCAACTTTGAACTTCTATATCTATATTTGGAATATCTAAAACTCAACTATTTATTATCATTCAGGTATTTGTATCAATACATCAAGTTAAAAAATCTAAACTTCAACTATTGTTTATAATATTTCAAGAACTTGTATCTATTACTCAACTTAAAGTTTCTCATGTTGAAGTTTCTATACTTCAAGTATTTATTAATATTTCTATAGTTCAAGTATTACTATTTTCCTGTCATCATATATCTCTAGTAATTTTTTCTCATTTTTCACTAATATTATAACTAAAATTATCAACTAAACTTCAAGAATTATATAAATAAATTTCCTCATCTGTATTATTTAAAATTATTTTTGTTTGAGTTCTATAGTACTTTTTCTTTTCTTTTAAATTAAGTATTTCTCAAGTTCAAAAATTATAAATTTTTCAAGATTTATCTTGTAAATAATATCAATCTAGACTAATATTTTCACTACCAGGATTATAAAGTTGAATATACTCTAAATTTTTATCATCTACAGTATTTGGAAAAACTTCATAGATTAAAATACTTGCAAAAACTTGAGTAAATAAATAAAAATAAAAAAAGATAGTTATAAAAAAATTTTTTAAAATTTTAAATAAACAATCTTTTTTCATAAACTTATTTAAAAAATTTATTCCATATCATTCTAAGTGCTATATTTATAGCATTTATTCATTTTTGTCATTTTTTAATTGAATACTCTGTGTATTTTATATGTACAGGAACTTCTTTATACATTATATTTTCTTTAGCTATTATATCTATAATTTCTGAAGCATGTCACATTCAATCAATTGTTATTTTGATTTTATTTAAAGTTTTTGCTTTTATTACCCTAAATCAATTATGAGTATCTGTTAAATGAATTTTACTTAAAAAGAATGTAAACAATATTCAAAGTCTTAAAATAATTATTTTATGAAAAGAAATATTACTCCTAGATTCTCTTAAAAATCTACTTCAAAGAAACACATCTACATTTTTATTTTCTTTTATTATTTTTTTAAACTTTTTTACATCTTCTATAGAATGTTGACCATCAGAATCAAAAGTAATAACATAATTTGCTTCTGAATATCTTCTAACATATTCAAATCATGTTTCAATAGCTGCTCACTGTCCTCTATTAATATCATGATTTAATAAAATTAAATTATTTCAATATTTTTTAAGTTTATCTATTGTATTATCATCTGATCAATCATTAATTAAAATTATATTTTTATAATTATTATCAAAGATTTCTTTTATTACTTTTGAAACAACTGTTCATTCATTATAAACAGGAATAATAAAAACTTCTTCTCAAAATATTTTTTTCTTACTTGAATTATTTATTGCATTTCATCTTATAATATTTGTTATATTTTCTTTATTAATTTCAACTTTTCTAAGTAATATTAAAACAAAATATACTAAAAATATTATACTACTATAAACAAAAACATCTATTCATCTTTGAATTCAAAATAAATTTCAAATATAACTTATTATATTTGGAAATACTGTAAAAAGCAGTAATCAAGCTCAAAATGCAATAAATACTAAGAAATGTAAAGCATTAAATTTTTTTCTCTTAGCTACATCATAAGACGAAATAAGGATTACTATTCAAGATATAAAAAAAAATATTTCTATAAGTTTCATTAAAAATAAATTGAAAATAAAAATAATAAATAATTTTTTATATATTAACTAGAAACTATTTTTTTTCAAATAACTCTACTATATCTTCTCTTATTTGACTAATTAGTTCTAAATCTGTTAAAGATGCAACTTTTAAATCAGGTACTCAACTTTGTCTCAATCAATATACTTCTCAAGGACCTCTTATTTCTAAATCTATTTCAGCTAATTCAAATCCGTTATTTGTCCTTTCCATAGCTCTAAGCCTATCTGTATATTGCCCAGAACTAGGAAATAAATAACAATAAGATTTATATTGTCATCTTCATACTCTTCATCTGAATTGATGTAATTGACTAAGACCAAACCTTTCAGCTCATTCTATACACATAATTGTTGCATTTGGCACATCTACTCAAACTTCAACAACAGAAGTACTAGAAAGTATTTGGATTTTATTTTCTGAAAAATCTCTCATAATTTGCTCCTTTTCTTTTGCTTTCATTTTTCAATGTAATAATCAAACACTATGAGGCGAAAAAATATCTACTAAACTTTCATAAGTATTTATAGCATTTGCTAAATCTATTTTTTCAGATTGCTCTACTAAAGGACTTATCCAAAACACTTGCCTTCATTTTTCAAGTTCATTTCTAACAAAAAGTTCTATATGTTTTCTTTCTTTATCATTTTTAGCTACTTTTGTAAATATCTCTTTTCTTCATTTCGGATACTCAGAAATTATACTTAAATCTTGATCTCAATATAAAGTTAATGCAAGAGTTCTTGGAATAGGAGTAGCTGTCATATTTAAAGAATGTGGAGTAATTTGTTTAATCATTAAAGATTTATTAAAATTCTCAATTTTTGATTTATGATATAATTTCATAACAATATAATCTTTATTCTCTTCTTTAGCCCATTTTATAGTTTCATTAAATCTATTAGGGTATTTATTTGTTATTCTAAAACCTAAATTTCAATAATAATTCTTTAAATAACTATTATGAACTATATAAAGTTCGTTTCATTCAGAAAAATATTTATTTAAATATAAAAAATGAACAAGTTTATATCAAAGTTTTTCTCATCTATAATTTTCATTTATCCACAAATTTGATAATTCATATTTTTCTTTTTCAAGTTTCCAAATTCTTCAAAATCAAATTATATTTTTTCAATCTTTAATTATAGAATAATCTTTTTTATTTATTCATAATTTATTAAATTCATTTTCTTTAATAATTTTCCCTACTTTTTTAAAATCTTCATCATTTAAATTTGATATATATTTATAATTATTTCTTGGTATTCTATTATTTTGCATACTTATATAATTTTCTAATATTTCTCTCTGTTTTACTCAAAATCTATGTTGTTCATCTACTATAACAAATCATAGATTATTAAAAATTACATCATCTTGAACAAGTGCATGTGTTCAAATAACTACATCTAAATTTCATAATTTTAAATCTGTTTTTATTTCTTTTTTTTTGTTTTATTGTTGTGCTTCATACAAGTAAATTATTACTTATACCAAATTCAAAAAGTAGATTTTGCATTGACCCGAAATGTTGACGAGCAAGAATTTCAGTTGGAGCCATAATAGCTACTTGAATTTTATTTTTTTTACTTTCTATTATAGAATGAATTACTGCAATTAATGCAATGATTGTTTTTCATGTTCATACATCTCATTCAAGTAATCTAGACATTGAATGTTTTTTCTCCATATCTTTTAATATTTGAAAAAGTGTGATTTTTTGATGATCAGTTAAGATAAAAGGTAATTTCTTTAGTATATCTTTTATAAATTTTGGATTAAGCTTAATTGAAATAGCTTTCCCTTCAGTTTTTTTAAATCATTCATATTTCTTTTTTATTGCTTCATAATTAATTTTAAATAATTCTTCATAAGCAAGTCTCTGTTTAGCTAAATTTATATCTTCTTTATTTTTTGGAAAATGAATCTTATAATAAGCTTCTTTTCTATTAATAAAATTATATTTTTCTATTATTTCTTCTGGTAAATTCTCTTCTATTTCTTTTATATAATCTTTAAGTAATAGTATCTTTTTTATTATCCATTTACTTGGTATATAATTTAAATCAGAATAAATAGGAACTATTTCTCAAGAAACTTTAGATAAATCAGTTTCAACTTCTGGAGACTGAAATGTTACTTTTCAGTAAGCATATTTTACTTTTCATGATAAAAGAATCTTTTTTCAAAAAAATGGTTTTATTTGAGATGCTAAATACTTTCTATTAAACCAAATAGCCTCACTTAAAAATCAATTTTTATCTTCAATAACTGCTTTTGATAATATTTTATTATTTGCTGTTCTAATATTTTCTAAAGAAAGAAGTTTTACTAAAATAGTGTTTTTCTCTTTTATATTTATTAGAGAAAAACTATCAAGTACATTTGTTCTATCTTCATAATCTCTTGGAAAATGGTTTAATAAATCCATAACTTTCTTTATTCAAGCTTTTTCAAGTGCTTTTATATAATTATCTGTAGTATGGAGTAAAGATTTTGTAAGTTTTGTAGATAACATATATTATTTTAAATCTAATCTATATACTTATTATATACAGAATGTTTTAAAATCAAATTTAGTTGTTTTAAAATAATTATTCTTGATTTTTTATCATTTTTAATTAATATTTTTAGTAACTAAACTGTAAAACTATACGTATAATATATTGATTTTAAGTAAAATTAAGCAAAAAGTTCGCATAGGGTATAGTTAGAACGAAATCGCTTCGCTCTCTCCGGGGTCTTGATTTCCTTACGCTTCGCTCCAGGAAATACTTCAACCCCATC
>CAMZKR010000003.1 GCA_947311335.1 uncultured bacterium | reverse complement strand
TATTTTTTTATTAAAATCAAATTAGTTGACAATGTGTTATAAATATTTTCTATTATAATACTTTTCACAATATACTATTTTTTCTTCTTTATCAGAATAAGCTGATAAAATCTCTTTTTTACAATTATTACATTTTATTAAATATAATTCTCTTGATAATGCCATTTATCATCTTTTTCTATGTTTAAATTTTGGGTGTAGTCTAGGAATAGATAAATTATTTTTTTGATAAAAATCTAATTCATATTTCATAATTCTAAAAGGTTTACTTATCTTCTCACAAATTATAGCTGAATTTAATATATTTTCTTTTTCTTCTTTAGTTAAATTTATTATTTTATCTGGTAAATCTTTAGTTTTTATTAAATTAATCCCATATGGTATATTTACTTCTTTTTCAAAATTTCTCCATAATATATTTATTTTACTTTCTCATCATAAATCTAAAATAGCTTCTGAAATAAAAACATTTTTGTTATAAACTTCTACTATTCCTTTACCTTTTGTATTTAATACTTTATTTTTAATAAACCTGTATCAAAAAAAGAGTTTGGAAAAATAAAATCTGATATTTTAACAAATAGGAAAGTTCAAGAAATTATGAAGGAAAAGTATATAGAAATTATAGATAATAATTTAGATAAAAATTTTATAATCAATTCTGAAAATTGTACTTGAGATAAGATTTATAATTCTAAAAATGCTCAAAATTGTTATATTGCAGATAATTTTGAAGATGTTAAATTTTGTGAAATCTGATATGAAGCAAAAGATTGTTTTTGATGTGTAGGATTAAAAAATTCTAAGTATTGTATTTTAAATAAGCAATATAAAAAGCAAGATTATTTTAAATTAAAAGAAAAGATTATTAATTATATAATAGATACTTGAGAATTTTGAGAATTTTTTCCAATGCAAAATTCTCCATATTGTTATAATGAAACTCTAGCTCAAAATACTTTTAAATTATCTAAAAAAGAAATTTTAGATTTATGATTAGATTATAAAGAAGAAGAAAAACAAGAAGCCTATACATGACCAGAAATTAAAATACCAGAAAATATTAAAAAAACTTCTGATTCTATTTTAAAAGAAGTGCTAAAATGTAAAACATGCTCTAAAAATTATAAAATAATAAAACAAGAATTAAGTTTTTATAAGAAGATATGAATTAGTTTACCAGAATCTTGTTTTAAATGTAGAAATCTAGAAAGAATAAAAATAATTAAACCGGTTATATTTTAATTATAAGAAATATTTTTGCTTTATTATCAATAAATGATATACTGTCTATAGTTCACCATTCACTGTAAACTGTGAACTATAAATTACTTTACAGTAAAATATTATGAAAACAAATACAAGACAAAGAATATTTGAATATATAGAAGATAATAATCCAATATCAATAAAAGATATTGTAAAGTTTTTTGGTATTTCAAAGGAAATGATTCACAGACATCTTAAAAAACTTATAAAAGAAGAAAGAATATATAAAGTATGAGTACCTCCAAAGGTTTATTATTTTATAAATAAAAAATTAAATACTTTATCTACTTTAAAATTTAAATCTAACAAAAAGAGGAAATTAGAGAAGTCTAATTTTTTCATAGATAAAACTAATATAGTACAAGATATAGAAAGTAGTTTTGTTTTCTTTTGAGCTGATGGGGTACTTAGATATTGAATAGAATGATTTGAGCTTTGGTGTAAAAAAAGAAACTTAGATACAATAAAAGAAGCAAGTTTTTATATAAAAACTATTGAAAAATATTCATGATATAAAAATAAAAATTGATTTATTGATTGAAAAGAAAAAATGAAAAATACTTTTGATAAAGTATTTTTAGATGAAATTTACTATCTAGATTTTTATAGTATTGAGAAATACTGAAAAACTATGCTTTGAAATTTGATGTACTATTGAAAACAAACTTGAAAAAAAGAATTAGCTAAGAAAATAGTTGAAATAATAAAAAGTCCTATAAAAGATTTAATTAAAATTAAAAAAATAGATAGTTTTGCTTTTATTCCTCCTAGTATTGATAGAAAAGTCCAACTTATGGATTTGCTAAGAGATTGACTTAATCTAGATATGAAAGAACTAAAACCAATAAAAATCTTTAAAGATACTCCAGTGCCTCAGAAATCACTAAATAAAAAAGAAGATAGAATTATAAATGCAAGAGATACAATTTATGTAACTCAGAGAGATTTTAGGTCAGAAACTATCTTACTTATTGATGATGCTGTTTGAAGTTGAGCAACTTTAAATGAAACAGCTAAAAAAATAAAAGATTTGTGACTAGCTAAAAAGGTTATATGACTTGCTATAGTTTGAAGTTATAAATGATTTGAAATAATAAATGAGGTTTAATTTTATTAAATATTATGGAAAAAATAATTGAAATAAAAGTTTGTAAACAATGTAATATAAAATTTAATATTACAGATAAAGATTTAGAATTTTATGAGAAAACATCTCCAAAATTTAATGGAGAAGTTTTTGAAATTCCAACTCCAACTTTATGTCCAGATTGTAGACAACAAAGAAGACTTAGTTTTAGAAATGAAAGAAATTTATATAAAAGGAAGTGTGACTTAAGTTGAGAAAATATCATTTCAGTTTACTCTCCAGATAAACCTTATAAAGTTTATAAACAAGCTGACTGGTTATCAGATAAATGGGATTCTCTTAAATATGAGCAATATTTTAATTTTAATAAATCTTTTTTTAAACAGTTTGATAATTTACTAGGGAAAGTACCACATATGTGAACTAATATATTTAATAGTGAAAATAGTGAATTCAATAGTTTTTGTCAGAATATAAAAGATTGTTATCTTTGTACTAGAACAGCACATTCAAAAAATATATATTATTCTTACCTTATTTATAATAAAAGTATAAATTGTCTT
>CAMZKR010000002.1 GCA_947311335.1 uncultured bacterium | reverse complement strand
TTACAAACTTTTTTATGAAATTATCATTAAAAAACTCTAAAGCTTATACTTTAATTGAATTATCTATAATTGTTGCTCTAATAATGATTATTGGTATATGAGCAAGTCAAATAAATTTTGATAGACTTTCTAGTAAACAAAAATTAGATATATTTAATAATAAAATAGTTTCAAAAATTGAAACAACTAGAAATAATGCTCTTTTATGAAAATGAATATGACAAGATTTATTTGTTCCAAATAAATGGAAAATTGAAATATCTAGGAATAATAGTTGAACAATAATATCAAGTTATCAAAGTTGATGAATATGGTATAAATATGATAAAAATTCATTAAGAGTTGAAAGATTATATTCTATAAAAAATTTATGATGTTCCAGTTTAACTTGAACTCTTTCTTTTATTCCCGCTAACTCAACTTGAACTATATTTATATCTTGATCAGATTTAACTCTTAGTTGATGCATTAATCCACATGATAAAATTTTATTTTTTGATCCTTCTTTTTCTGTTCATAAGAATAGAATAAAAATAAATTCTTTAAATTGACTTATTGAAAGTAATACTTT
The DNA here is from genome assembly GCA_947311335.1 of uncultured bacterium. Lineage (GTDB taxonomy): Bacteria > Patescibacteriota > Gracilibacteria > BD1-5 > UBA6164 > UBA6489. Next base: position 2,156 of record CAMZKR010000002.1, on the reverse strand, counting down.
ATTCTAAATAAATCTTTTTATATACACCTTAAATATATTATAAATTCAAAATAAATAAATAAATATTATTAAAAATCAATATAATATTATATCTGTATATAATCAAATACTTAACTTATTTAAAAATAAGTATCAAATAAAATAAGTGAAAATTCAAATAAATAAGATTTTAAATATAAATAACTTCTCTATTTTTAATTTTACAATCTTTTTTGTATAAAAAAATCATAAAATCATAAATAAAATTTGACTAAAAATTGTAGTAATTCAAGCTCACATAAATGAAAATATTGGAATAAGAATAATATTTCATATTATATTAAATATAGTTATAATTATATTTATCTTTAAAAGGATTCATTGTTTTTCAAAAGCTATTAAAGAATAAATAAAAATAAGTGATATAAAATAAAATAGTAAAACTCATAAAACTATAGGAAAAACATCTGCCGAATTATAAATAAGATTTGGGTCTAAATAATCTTTATTTGCTACTATTTCTACTAAATATTTTCTGAATAAACTTCATCAAATAAATATAAAAACTCAAAATGAAATTAAAATTTTTAAAGATAAATTTAATAAATTATTTAATTCTTTTATTTTCTTATTTTTAAAAAGTTTAGTTATTGATGGTAAAATAGAATTTAAATAAAATCATCAAACAACCATTAAAACTTCAACTATTTTCATGGGTAAAGAATAGAGTGCTATACTAATATCAGCTTCTTTTTTAGTTTCTATTATAGATAAAAGAATAATGTCTATTTTAAAATAAACAACACTTAAAAATAATGCAATTCCATAAGGAAGAGATATCTTAAAGATTTTCTTTATATAGTCAAAATCAAAATGAAACCTCAAACTACATATTTTTCTTGCATACAAATAATTTAAAAAAGTATTTAAAATAATTCATGCAAGTCATGCCATAAGAATATATATAAAAGATATATTTAAGGTATTTATTTTATTTTCTGGAAATAAATAAAATATAATAAATGATATTAACCCTATATTTAAAAGCTTTCATGCAATAATTGATACAAAAGAAAATTCTATTTTCATATTTGCTTGCATTAAGGCTAGTATTGCAGAATTTAAAAGACTTACAATTGTAAATATTGAAACTATAAAAATTCAATCTAATGCTAATTTAGAATTATATCAAGGTAAAAAATAGGCAATTCAAATAGCTAAAAATAAAATTATAACTCAAAGTAGAAATCTTAAAGTTATTATATTTCAAATAATTTTTGAACTATCATATTTATTATTTGTAATTTCCCTAATTGCAATTGTATAAAGTCAAAGATCAGCTAAAAATGCAAATATTCAAAGGTAATTATAAAGCTTTGAATATAATCAATATAAATGCATAGGAAAGTATTTTGTAAGCATACTTATCAAAAATATTGATATAATAGCAGTTCAAGCTTTTGAGATAATTTGAGAGATTGTATTTGTAGCAATTTTCTTAAACAAATGAGGTTTATTAAAAATTAAAATATATTTTTACTTGTTTTCATTATTGATTTAATTATATTTTTATTAAATTACAAATATTTTTTATAAAAAATTTAATGAAAAAGAAAATTATAACACTTTTATTTTTGCTTTCAATAATTATATTAAGTTATTATTTATATAATTATTATACAAAATATAGTAAAAATTCAAATATTAGCAACAACTATGATAAAACTAAAGTAGAAAATACTGAAATTAAAAATAGTAATGAATTAAGTTTTAATAATAAAGAAGTTCGTAATAGAATTGAAACATTAAGAAAAAGATCTAAATTAAAATGATTAATAATTAAATGAGATATTTATTTAGAAAACCAACAATTAGCTCTTGCTTTAAAAAATTATATTAGTGCTTATAAACAAAGTCCAAAAGATGAAAAAATAGTAAAAAAAATATGAGATACTTATTTTAAAATGAAAAAATATCAAAACTCATATAATTATTATAAAATAATGACTAATACTTCTTATTTAGATAAAAATAAACTATTATTATCATTATTTTATTCAAAAGATTTAAATAAATTAGTAAACAGGAAATATATAATAAAAGAATTAAATAATTTAGAATTAAATAAAGAAGAATTCTTTTATTATGAAAATACATTAAAGTGTATAGATAACTTT
>CAMZKR010000001.1 GCA_947311335.1 uncultured bacterium | reverse complement strand
AGAAATTATTTATTTATGTATTATTCCCATCTTTTATTTCTTGAATTATTTGATCATTAATTTTTACAAGCTTATTTTTTTTAAGAGAAAATAAAAAAGAAAATCCTAATATAATAGAAAAAATTGATATAAAAGAATTAGAAAGTAAAACAATTTCTATAATAAAAGAATTGTCGCCTTCTGTTGTTAGTATAATTATAAAAGAAGATTTATTAATTTATAAAAGTGATCCTTGGTGATTTTTTAGACAACCAATGTGAACAATAAAAAGAAAAGTATGATGATGAACATGATTTTTTATAACAAAAGATTGAAAAATTTTAACCAATAAACATGTTGTATACAATAAAAATGCTACTTATACAATTATAACAAATTTTTGAAAAGAGTTTGATTCTAAAGTCTTAGCTGTAGATCCTGTAAATGATTTAGCTGTATTACAAATAATATCTAACAAAAAAGATTTTCCTGCATTAGAAATAAAAGACGAAAATACTAAAATAAAAATTGGTCAATTCTCTTTAGCTATATGAAATGCTCTAGCAGAATTTGAAAACTCTGTATCTTTTTGAATAATAAGTGGAATTAATAGAACTATAGAGTCTGAACAATGAATACTTTCATGATTAATTCAAACAGATGCTGCTATAAATCCATGAAATAGTTGATGACCACTGATTGATTTAAATTCTAAAGTTATTTGAATCAATACAGCTATTATCTCTTGAGCTGAAGGAATTTGATTTGCTATATCTATATCAAAAGAAAAAATAATTTATATACTTGATAGTATTAGAAGATTTTGAAAGATTAAAAGACCTTTTATGTGAATTAGTTATATCCCTGTTTCTTCTGGCATAAAAGAAAGGTTATGATTAAAAGTAGATTACTGAGCTTATATAATAGATGAAAAATGAGCAATTGCAAAGTGAAGTAGTGCAGAAAAAGCATGAATTAAACCTGGTGATACTATTATAAAAATTAATTGAAATAAAACTAATATAAAAGATGATATAAATAATATAATACAAAACAAAATACCTTGAAGTAGTATTAATCTTGTAATAATAACAAAAGAATGAAAAGAAAAAAATATAAATTTAATACTATGAGAATATTAAAAAACTTCTAACATTATATATAAAATAATATAATTGCTACCAACATTCACAAAATACTGCCAGCAAAAACTTCACTAGGTAAATGTCCTAAAGATTCTTTAAATCTTTTAACTCATAATCTTTTATTTATAGCTTCTGCGTGAAGTCAAGCTTCAAATCTTACATTTAATGCATCATATATTATAATAACAGTATAAGCCATTACTATAGCAAAATAATCTGATCAAATTCAATGTTTTAAAGCAAGTGTTGTAGCTAATGCTATAACAACTGAAGTATGAACTGAGGGCATTCATCAACTTCAAAAAGCTTTACTAAAATTAATTTTTCAAGTTTTTATTTTAACAACAATTCATTTTATAAATACAGCAAATATAAATGAAATTACTGGGATTAAAATAACATTATTATAAAACAAATTATTCATAAAAAAGTAATAAATAATAAACTATTATTTTATATCAATAACCTTATATTCAAAAACTTTTGACTGAGTTTTTACTTTAAAAATATCTCATTTTATTTTTCATAAAAGAGCTTTTCCTACTGGTGATTCATTTGATATTTTAGCTACAGAAGCTAGTATATCTGATTCTTGTGTTCAAACTATTTTATAAACTTCCTTTTCTTTAGTTTCTAAATTTTCTATTTTAACAGTCATTCACATATTTATTTTACCTTTTTTTTGTCATCATTTTTCTTTTATTATTTCAACACGCTTTAGTTGATTTTCTATTTCATCTATTCTAAGTTCAACTTGAGCCTGTTCATTTCTAGCATCTTCATACTCTGCATTCTCAGATAAATCTCAAAAACTAATTGCTTCTTTTAATTTTTCTGCTATTTCTATTCTTTTTACTTCTTTTAGATGTTTTAATTCATCTTCTAGTTTTTTAAATCAATCTCTTGTTAAATATATTACACTATCTGCCATAAACAAAATTTAAAATATAAAATTATTTTTTTAGTTCTAACTTTTTTAATATATCCTTTACATCATTATATCTATCTTTTTTTATTTTCAATCAAAAAACATTATTTTTATAATTTAAAACAATTCTTACAAAATTATCAGATATATCTTTATTAAGATTTATATAAAAAGATTCTCCATAAAAATTATTTAATTTATTAACACTAAATGGTAAATCAAAAGATATTGCTTCAATTATATCTAATACAGAGTCATAATCTTTAGTTGGAAAATAATAAAATACTAAATTGGAAGATATATATTCTATATAATCATCAGGATATTCTGTTGTTATATCAAATAAGCTTGAATGAACTTCTATTTTTGTCAATTTATAAGAATAAAATTGATTTAGAAATTCTCTTCATATATCTGACATAATAATTTTTTTCTTTTCTTCTTTTTCTTTTATTTTCTCATATATAATACTTTCATCATCATTTTTTATAATTTCTTCATTTTTGTATTCTGTATAATCTTTTCAAAATCAAAAACCTCATTTTTCATCTATAGTTTTAATTCATATGTCTACTAGGTTATTTTTTTCTTCAAGTTTTTTATCATCTTCTTTAACTTCAAATATTTTATTATTTTTTTCTGATAAATCTTTTCTATTATCAGTTATATTTATATTTTCATCAATATATACAATCTCATCTGAACTTTTCATCTTTTTTATAAAAAATCTGTAATCATTATTAAAATAATAAAATCATAAATTTAATAAAAAAATAAAAATTAGTATAGATAATGTCCATATTATCTTTCACATTATAAAAAATATTAAAAGTTATTTTGCTTTTACTTGTGAAAAATCAAGTTCTATAGGAGTGTCTCTTCATAATAGATTTATATTCATCTTTAAAAGTCACTTTTTTTCATTTATTTCTGTGATCATTCATTCATTTCATTCAAAAGGTCATTTTGTTATCAAAACTCTATCTCATAATTGATACTTTGTTGAAAATGTTTCTTCATTACTCTCAAGTTTTCATTTAAGCTGTTTTAGTTCCTTTCAAGATACTGGGACAGGTATATTTCAAGCTCATAAGAATCAAGTAACATTTGGAGTATTTCTTACTATATACCAACTCTCATTAGTTACAACCATTTCAACAAGTATATATCAAGGTAAAATATTTTTTTTCTTTTTTACTTTCACCCCTCCTGCTCTAACTGAAATCACATCATGAGTTGGAACAAATACATCAATTATATAATCCTCTAATGAAAAACTTTCTCTCCTTTGAAAAAGAGACTGTTTAACATTTTCTTCAGTTCAAGATATAACTTGTATTACATACCATTCTTTCTTTTTTTGTGTCATTTTTTTATTATTTAATTAATAATTTTTATCTATTTATATAATCTCTAAGTGTAAAAATACTTTCTGAAAAAAGTAAATCGAAAAATGATAAATATAATCAGAAAAGTACTAATATGATAATTACTGTAAAAAAATGTTTTTTTGTTTCTTTTCTTGTTGGCCAAACAACATGTTTAAATTCTCTTAACGAAGCTTTTAGGAAATTAATCATAAATTTTCTTAACAAAATAAAAAATGTTACAAATATCATTCTTTGCAACACTTGTCAATAATTATTATATATTTTTATAAGTTTTGTCAATCTATTTTTGACCAAAAAACTTTATTATGATAGTATAAACATATATTGTTAAAATAATTTAAACTTTAAATTATAAATATGCTAATAATAGCTTTGATAATTTTTATATTTT